>JAGDMB010000344.1 GCA_017860375.1 Bacteroidota bacterium
TTATTCCTATGATCCGGGAATACTCTTTTTTTGCTTGTTCCTTTATATACCGGTGCTCCTTTTCGTTACACGGATTCTCTTTTCATTCCCCGCGATCAAAGACAAATTGTCCGGTTCTGATGAGGAAAAAAACAGGTCTGCGGTCCTTCAATTTGTCCTTGTATTCATAGCAGGATTTTTGCTTTGTTTTTTTGCCTTTCCGGAAGCGCAAAAACACAAAATCCAGGTGGATTACTATTCCTATACGGGACGATGGGATGAATTGCTGGACTTTGTGAAAAAATATCCTTCAGACGACAGACTGGTTCAGTTTCATACAAACAGGGCATTGTATCACACCGGGAAATTGCATGAACAAATGTTTGATTATCCCCAGACGATGGGAGTGGACGGCTTGTTTCTGACCCGGTTCCTTATGCCCGAGATCCTGGTGCCCACCACCCAGCTTTATATCGATATGGGCTATATCAATGAAGCCATCCACTGGGGCAATGAAGCCATATCACAGAACGAGAATTCTCCGCAGATACTGGAACAGCTGATCCTGGCAAATATCATTGCAATGAATTATCAGTCGGCCCAACTGTATATCAATAATCTCAAAAGCAATCCGCTCTTCAGAAAGAAAGCCATTCGCTATGAAAAGTACAGGCAAGGGGGCAATTTCCCGGAAATTGACGGCCTGGTGAGGGCAAAAAGAAAAATCATGCCTTCAGCCGATTTTGTCGTAAACAGAAACTCACCCCAGTTTGACCTGATCAACTTATTGCATAACAAAGACAATAAAATGGCTTATGAATATTTGCAGGCTTATTTTCTGCTGAAAAACGATGTCTCCTCTTTTGTTCAGTATTTACCGATAGGGGAAAAATACCAGTATCCGCATTTGCCTGTCGTATTTCAGGAAGCATTGTCGCTGTATACCTTTGAGCTTCGAAGAAGGGGAAAAGAACTGCCCAGACTCAAGCTGGACAGCAATATCATTCAAAAATTCAATAACTATCTGTCTATAGTCCAGTTGTATAACGGAGATCTGCAAAAAGCAAAAATCGAACTGGAAAAAAGCTTCGGAAATACGTATTGGTTTTACGTCCATTATTTAAGTCCGGTCACCACCAAAAAGCAAATCATAGTGAAATGAGAAAGTACTGCACCCTTTGGCTCGCACCGGGGATTTTAATTCTCTCCGCGACTCTCCTGTGCTCCTGCAACAGGAATTCAGGGATCGGGGAATATAAGGAAATCGATCAATATCCCGTCATTTCTCCCGAATACAATGAGATCGTGATACCTCCCAATATTGCTCCGCTGAATTTCGTAATCCTTGAAGCCGGCAAAAAATATTCTGTTCGCGTTCGTGCGGGAAACGGAACTGCTTTTTCCATGGAATCCGGATCACCGGTGATCCGGTACCGGATAAAAAAATGGAAAAGAATGCTTTCGGATAACAAGGGTGGCAAAATAGTAATAGATGTTTACGTGAAGGACGCTGCCGGACAGTGGCTGAAATTTAAGCCGCTTACCCTGAAAGTCGCCGAGGAGGAAATTGACAATTACCTTACCTACCGGTTAATCAACGTGGGATATGTGCTATGGCGAAAAATGGGGACCTATCAGCGCAACCTCACCAGTTTCGATGAAGATCCCATCATGCTGAACCGGAATACCAGGGGCAACTGTATCAACTGTCATACCTACTGTAAAAATGATCCTGACAAGATGGTGTTTCATATGAGGGAAAAAATGGGAGGTACCATTATTTCCACCGGAGATTCGGTTTTCAAGATCAACAGTAAAACACCCTATACCATGTCGCCCGCAGTATACCCGTCGTGGCACCCCGACGGGCAGCACATTGCCTTTTCAGTTGACATCACCCGGCAATGGTTTCATGGTGTGGAAAAACGCAACGAAGTTTTTGACCAGGCGTCTGACCTCGTGGTATATGATATAAAAAACAATGTACTTACCACCTCGCCTCTGGTTTCCACAAAATCCAGGGAAACGCTGCCGTGCTGGTCACCCGATGGAAAATACCTGTATTATTGTACTGCCCCGGAGAGCAACGACACGATTGAATATGATGAACTTCGGTATGATCTGGTAAGAATTCCTTACAATACCGGCACGAATGAATGGGGCCAGGCAGATACGGTTTTGCGTTCCTCGCGGTTCGGGAAAAGCATCACCTTTCCCAAAATATCACCGGATGGTAAATACCTTATATTCTGCCTTGCCAGCCACGGGTACTTTACGGTGTATAATAAAACCAGCGAACTGTATGTGCTGAACCTGGAAACCATGGCAGTATACCCATTCCCCTATAACAGCAACGAGGTGGACAGTTACCATTCATGGTCAGCCAATGGCCGATGGTTTGTTTTCACCAGCAAAAGAATAGACGGTCTCTGTGCACGGCCTTTTATCGCTTTTTTTGGCGAAAACGGTGAAGCCTCCAGACCGTTTGTAATGCCGCAGAAAGATCCGCGTTTTTATGATTCCTTCCTGAACAACTATAATGTGCCCGAACTGGTCACCGGTTCGGTGATCACGAACCGGAATAAATTGCTGAAAGCGGCTTCAGGCGAATCCCGGCCCGTAAAATTCGATGAGACAGTGGATGTGGATGCGCTGTCGGGGGCCACTCATTTTGAGCAGGTTCAGTTGCATTAAAGCGCAATGCTTTTATTTTTCAAGGAATAACGTATTTTTGCAGACAAATCAAGGATAAACAAATACCCTTATGAAGAAAACCATTGTTTTTTGGCTGGCCGTCACACGCTTTTTTATAGTTCAGGCCCAGAGCCAGATTGAAAATGCAGGATTTGAAACCTGGGATGAAATTGCGATCAGTGCAAATGATACCATTCGCGAACCGGTTGACTGGAGTTCCCTGAAAACTTCCGACAATGCATCCTTAAGCCCCCTTGCCCCCGTTGTCTGCTGGAGGTCAGCGGAAGCCCATTCGGGCAGTTATTCGGTGAGACTGGAGAATATAGCCACCCTTGTGATCGCCAATGGAACCGTGACCACCGGAAGGGTGCACCCCGATCTCAACATGGCCAAGTCATACATGTATACCGATCCCGGTGACGGGCGCTGGAATAATCCGTTTACATCAAGGCCGGACAGTATTGCCGGGTGGTTTCGATATATTCCCCAGGGATCGGATTCTGTGCAGGTAAAGGTGTTGTTGCACAAAGGAAACGGCAAAGAACCCGATACCGAATATTTAGCAGAGGTTTTCAGCTCCTTTTATCTATACCAGTGATCAGGCTCCTCAGTATGCACTTGTGATCCTGAACTCCGGAAACGGGTTTTTCCCCGTAACAGGAAGTATTGCTTTTTTTGATGACCTGACGATGATCTATAATTCCACTTCCGTTAAGACAGAAGTCACCACAACCGAATCCCTTTATTTACAAGGAAATCATCACATTATGATACAGGGCGGAAAACCTGAAGACTATACCTTCGCAAGGATCCTCGACATAACCGGACGGACGGCATGGAGCGGACCGGTTACCTCCGACCGTATCGATATTTCCGGTGCGGACTTAAAAAATGGAATATACATTGTTTCGTTAACGGGAAACAGCCGTATGCTGACTCAAAAAATCATTGTACATTGAAATTCCTGTACCTTTTATTTCTGTTCTTTCGAAATGCCCTGCGCTTCCCTGCAGCATCCATCCGGCATGGTTTCCTGAAAAGAACGATCCTGGATGCTGTCGTGGTTCTTTCGCTGGCTTTTGGCTTATCCGCTGAACTTTCTGCCCAGCAAAAAGCAAAATTCCAGGGTACCGTGGTCAGCGCTGAAGACGGCAATCCCATGGTGGGGGCGAACCTAATCCTCCGGAAAGACTTTTCAACCGGAACGGTTACCGATCCCGACGGAAGATTCTCCATCACCCTGAATCCCGGATCGTATACCTTTATTCTATCCTTTGTCGGTATGGAATCGGATACAATATCCGTTCAGCTGCACGCCGGGGAAATCATTGACAGGCAGATCGTAATGAAACCCATATGGAACGAACTGGAGGAGGTAAATGTACGGGTCAGCAAATTTGACAAAAGGGTTGAAGATATTACCGTTTCCATGGAGGTATTAAAACCCAGGCTGATTGAGAATAAAAACACAAGGAGCATTGAAACGGTTCTGGATTATACACCGGGACTCAACATCATGGACAATGAACCCCAGATTCGCGGAGGTAGTGGTTTTACCTTTGGCGTGGGGAGTAAGGTGGCTGTACTTATTGATGATATGCCTATGATCTCCGGCGATGCCGGACGTCCTTACTGGGACCTGATACCGGTTGAAAACATTGCGCACATAGAGGTAATCAAAGGCGCTTCAAGTGTGTTATCCGGCACCTCGGCACTCAGCGGGGCCATTCATATCATGACCGCTTCGCCCGGAAAAGAACCGCTTACCAAGATCACCGCCTATACGGGCTTTTATTCCTCCCCCGCCGATAAATCAATGAAATGGTGGGATGATTATCCTTACATCACCGGATTCAGCTTTTTGCATTCAAAAAAGTACGGGACCCTTGATGTGGTGCTGGGTGGCAATGTAGATTTCGACCATGGCTATCTGGGAGCGCCCGTGCCCGGACCGCTGGTGATCGATACCATATCGGATTTTACAGATGATCAGATGCGAAGCCAGAAATACCGGTTGAATTTCAATATCAAAAAACATTCAAAAAAGTACCAGGGATTAAATTTCGGGATGAACGGAAACCTTATGTTCTATTCAGGGCCCATGACAATGGCCTGGCTTGACGATACCGCGGGCTTCTATCGTGGATATCCCGGAGCGGTATACCTGCAGGATCAATTTATTTTTTACCTCGATCCGTTTTTAAATATTTATACGGGCGAAGGCATGAAGCATTCCATCAAAGCCAGGATCCTGCATAACAACTCGCAAATGACCAACAACCAGTCGATACTGAGTACATTGATATATGGGGATTACCAGTTCAAACGCACCTATGATTTTATAAAAGATTTTGAGCTGATCGGAGGATTTTCGCTCACACAAGCGTATGTTACGGCAGATATGTACAAGGCATCCGGTTCCACTAATAACCGCCAGACCAACGTATCGGCTTACGCCCAGGTGGAAAATAAATTCTTCGGGATTATTAATACATCCATCGGAATCCGGGGAGAATACTTTCAGCTGAATGATTCCATTACAGCCCTGAAACCTATTATAAGGGCAGGCGTTAATTTCAAATTATACTCCGGTACTTTCCTGCGTTTTTCCTTTGGCCAGGGATTCCGTTTCCCAACGATTACCGAACGGTACATTAAAACGTCTGCCGGTAGTTTTGGCGTTTTTGATAATCCCGGGCTCGAACCCGAAACCAGCTGGAACACCGAGATCGGAGTGAAACAGGCTTTCAAGTTTAAAAACTATTTCGGATACTTTGATATTGCCGGTTTTATTCAGGAATACAGCAATACAATCGAATACCTGTTTGGATTCTGGGATTCCACTTATACGTTTGCCTATGCAGGTTTTAAGTTTTTAAATACAGGCCGTTCGAGGGTAACCGGCATTGACATTTCGCAAACCGGTTCAACGAAATTCGGTGCAAAAACCGGCCTGCGGATGATGGTTGGCTATAGTTACATCATGCCAAAGACGCTGGAACCCGATCTGGTATTTGCCAAGGACTATTATTTTGGCACCTTAAGAAGCGATGAATTCAGTTACCGGAGTACCAGTGTTAATCCCGAAAGAAACATATTGAAATACCGATTTTTGCATACCCTTAAAGCGGACATTGAATTTTACACACACCAAATGTCTATAGGGTATAGCATCAAGTATTTCAGCAAAATAGAAAACCTGGATAAAGCCATCGAGGAATTTGAACGGGTGACCGCTGCCACGGGGGGCTACCTTCAGCCCGTTTTATATATGGATTATTATGCGGAGCATAACAACGGCAATACCGTGATGGACGGAAGGATAAGTTATGAATTCCGGAAAAAGCACAAGGTTTCACTCATCTGCAATAATTTCCTCAACCGGGCTTATTCTCTGCGTCCGTTAAAAGCGGAGGAAGTACGCAGTTTCATGCTGCAGTATGTGCTGAATATCTGAGCAGGGTTATTATCCCTTCTCTTATTCCTTATGAGTCGCCCGGTTTCACCGGGTGAGTGTATGCCCTGAATATCTTCCTTTCCCCCACCCTGTACAACCAATATACCAGGAAGGCCAGAACAACGCCCAGCATAGCTCCGCACAGCACATCTCCCGGGTAATGCACTCCGAGATAAATCCGGCTGTAGGAAACAACCGATGCCCATAGCAGGATAAAGACTGCATAATACCTGTTTTTAAGAAGCAGAGTGGTAAAAACGGCGAATGCGAAGGAATTGGCGGCGTGACTGGAGACAAATCCATACAGGCCGCCGCAATGACCTTTTACCAGGTGCACCCAGCCTCGTATATCAGGGTCCTGGCAAGGCCGCAACCGGTCAACCGCCAACTTGATATGCACGGAGATCTGGTCGCTCAATGCAATCAGAAGTGCCAGGGCCAGTATTATCAACAGCGATTTCCTGCGGAATTTATACACGATCCAACCCAGGATCAGCAGATACAAAGGGATCCACTGTGGTATACCGCTGACAAACCACATTACCCGATCGAAGAATTCCGAATGCCGGCTGTTTAAAATAG
>JAGDMB010000345.1 GCA_017860375.1 Bacteroidota bacterium
TTACACAATAAGCTGTGCCCGGAAACATTTTTGTGGCATTCATTGCATAGGTAAGACCGGGGGGAAGATTGGTGACCGTGTCAATCCGGATGCTGATAATGGTAATCGTAATATTGTTTACAACGGCTGAGGCAGGAGGCCAAATGGTCACAGTCTGGTTGTAGGGTAAGCCCAGGTATCCGTCTGCCAGGACCTCCGGACAAATCTGACCGGGTGCTAAAATATCCTTGCAATTGACGGTATCCGGTGTACACTGTGAATAAGCCCCGGCTGACATCAGGGCAGTGGCGACAAGCAGAAGTATTTGTTTTTTCATGGCTCCTCAGGTTTTGTATCTCATTTGTATCAATGAGCGATCCGGTTTTCATTCGCAACAGACCACAAATTTATATTGTTATTTATCAATAGCCAACGTCCTTAAACTATTATTTTTTGTACTTTTAGTTTACGTAAGCATGATTACCCATGGAGCATTTCACCTATCAAAATCTCGAATATCCACAGGGCCTGATCCTTGTCCGCGAATTTAAGGATAAGGTGAATGTGGATCTCATCATCGAATCATGGGAATACCTGCTTACCAGGCAAATCCTTACCGGGAAACACATCGGAGTCATCAACGATCTGTGCAGGGCCAGCCTCGATATGAACATGGATTCTTTTTCCCGGCTTATTCATTACCTTAAAGCCAATCCTTTTTTTTCAAAAATCAAGCTGGCTGTGATCTGTGATACTCCCAATAAAATTGTTTTCCCGATGATAGGGGAATATAATATCAGGGAATTGAAAATAAGACCCTTTACCACGCTTGAAAAATCCATTGAATGGATTTTGGAAGACAGGTTAACGCATATGCCTGAACGATAAAAGCAATACTTTGTCCATTTACCACCGGTTTTTCCCCGTTCGCGGAAAAAGGGATGTCTGCCGTTTCATTTCCGGCGCCTTTTCTTACCTTTATACCCGAAACAGATGCGCGTTCAACGATGATGCCATAATGAACACAACAATCTGTTCTGTCTGTTTTGGGAAGTGATCATTGGTATTCGGATTAACATTAATTATACAGCCATGAAACGAGGTTATTCCATGCATGTGGTTCCGATTCTTTTGCTTATCCTGTTGATGCTCCCGCACCACCTGAAATCTCAAACCTTTGTCCGGCTTACTATCAGCCAGCCACCTGCTCTTGTTGCCAATGCAGGCCCCGATTACACCATTTATCCGGGCGAGAGCCTGACCCTGGGCGGGATTCCAGCCGCCGAAGGAGGAACAGGTTCCATCACCTATTTGTGGGATCCCCCGTATCATATTGAAAATTTATATATACCGAATCCTGTTGCCACACCTCCGGGAAACATGACCTATACGCTTTGGGTATTCGATGAACGCGGTTGCTCTGCCACCGATCAGGCGGTGATCACCGTTATAGGGGGAACCGGCATCGCGGACCCTGCCGCAGATGGAAATATTGTCTTGTACCCTAATCCCAGCGATGGTGCCTTCATGCTTGAGATCATCAACGGTCATTCCGGGGATATAATGATTTCAGTGATGACCATGACCGGGCAGGTTGTACACAATGCGATTCTTACCGGCAGCGACTCAGAAATGAAGGAGTCCATTGACCTGTCTGCCCTTCCAAAAGGTACCTATATCCTGCGTATTAGCAGCGATTTCAATGAAATTTACCGACACCTTATCCTGAATTAATTACCGGAATCATGAAAACACCTGTACAACGATGGCTGCAATTTAGTGTTGTTTTTATAATGATTGCGTTGAATTTCTCACTGCAGTCTGAAGCACAATATGTGATTACACGGGATGTAAAAAAAGCCTATGACAATGATTCCGTAGTCATTTTCATGAATAACCCACGGGGTACAGTGCATTGGGAATCATCGGGTGATCTGACACTGTGGGATTCCCTGGCCGGACAAACCCATGACACCCTTGCCATACATGTTGACCATTCCGCATATTACCGTGCAGTCATTCGGGAGGGCACATGCCCTGTCGTCTATTCTGATACCGTTTTAATCGCTGAACTTTATGACGATCGCGACCGGCAGTTTTATGATGTCGTCAAAATAGGCAACCAATGGTGGATGGCTGAAAACCTGAACTTTAATGCCGGATCCGGATCTTCTTTTTATAATGGTAATATATACAACGGACCTGTATATGGAAGACTATACAGCTGGCCTGCAGCCAGCAATTCCTGCCCGTCGGGCTGGCATTTGCCCAGCGACAGGGAATGGATGATCCTCGAAGTCACCCTGGGAATTGACCCTGCAGTGGTTGGAAACACCGATTGGCGGGGAACCGGAATAAGAGCCAAACTGGAACCGAAAGGCACAACCGGATTCGACCTCTTGTATGCAGGATTCATGGCGCCGGAAGGATACTATGATGGGATGAATACCTTATCCCTATACTGGACCTCGGGTTATGGCGAAAGCGGCAAGCACTGGTACAGGGGGCTGAACAAAACGAATACAGGCATCCACAGGACAGTCTATTCCGATGATTATAAATATTCCGTGCGCTGTGTGAAAAACGGTGTTCCCGTTCTTTATACCGATTCCGTATCCGGTATCACCGATACGTCGGCGGTCGTGCACGGTACTTTCTTTGACGGACAGGGCAGTGCGGTAACCGCAATGGGAGTATGCTGGGATACACAGTCCAAACCTACCTATGACGGGAATCATATCCCTGTAAATGCAGGTGATTCCGTCTTCATGGTGGCCGTACCCTATCTTTCGACTTCCACAATGTATTATGTGAGAACCTATGCCATAAATGCATCGGGGGTTGGATACGGGAATACGCTGACTTTTACAACACACGGTCCGGTTCCCCTTATCTACACCACAGCGGCCACATCGGTCACCACAACTTCAGCCCGGAGCGGAGGAAACGTTGCCAACAGCAAGGGATTGCAGATCACCGGCCGGGGTATTTGCTGGAGCACGCATCCGAATCCGACTGTGGCTGATTCAAAGACCAGCAACGGCACCGGTACGGGAAGCTATGTCTCGGATCTGACAGGACTGTCAGCCAATACACAATATTATATTCGGGCATACGTGACTACACCGTCCGGAAATTTTTACGGCGATGAAATCAGCATGAAAACCCTGGCCGTTAATGAAACAGGAACCACCCTTGACAGCCGTAACGGAAAAACCTATAAAACGGTGAAAATAGGATTTCAATGGTGGATGGCACAAAATCTTGATTACTACACAGCTACAGGATCTACTAATTATGAAAATGATAGTGTGCAGTACGCAGCCGGCGGCAAGCTGTATACCGCATCAAAAGCACAGAACGTATGTATGGCGGGCTGGCATCTTCCCTCAGAAGTGGAATGGAAAATTCTTGAAACAACCCTGGGTATGGACCCGGCAGTACTGGAAAATACCGGCTGGAGGGGTACAGATGAGGGAGCTAAATTGTTCAAGGGAGCTCCTGACGGATTTGATGCTGAATTCGGAGGATTGCTTGCCGGTGATGGTAAATTTTACGGGTATAATACA
>JAGDMB010000346.1 GCA_017860375.1 Bacteroidota bacterium
CCCCAGCCGGCTATGTTGTATAGTTCAGCGGAATCTTCAATGCGCCATTTTCTCATTGATCCAGAATTATTTTTCGATGACGAAATTAGGAAAAAACGCAGCGAAAATAAAGATTGTAATCAAATAGTTGTGCAATGCGGTCTTTTTTTTATTAACGCCAAATTTCTTCGTACTTTTATTGCACGATTTGACCATTCGGAAAAGGACCATGAAGCACCACGACAGCCGCGATCAGGAACATGACAAAGCAAGCCTTCCACGCAAGCCGGTTTACCTTACCGTTGCGGAAAACACCGAACTGATGAAGTTCCTCCTCGAACGACTGCCTCATAAAAACCGCGATAACATTAAATCATACCTGCGCTGCAAGCAGGTTGTCGTGGACGGCAAAATTGTCACGCAATACAATCACCCGCTGGCACCCGGACAGCAGGTCGAGGTCACCGGCGATAGAATTCCGAAGGAAAGGCAGTACAGGGGCATGAGCATTGTTTTTGAAGACCAGCACCTGATCGTGATCGATAAACATGCAGGCATGCTTTCCATGGCCACCGACAGGGAAAAGGAAAAGACAGCCTACGGTATGGTAAGCGTGCATGTGAAGAAAGCGGATCCGTCCAATAAGATCTTTATCGTGCATCGCCTCGACCGGGAGACTTCGGGTCTGATGGTCTTTGCCAAAAGCGAGAAAATACAGCAACTCCTGCAGGAAGCCTGGCAAACCGATGTAACGGAACGCACCTACCTTGCCATAATTGAAGGGGAGCTGAAGGAGAAAGAAGGCACGGTCACGTCATGGCTGACGGAAAGCAAGTCGCTTATGGTGTACTCGAGTCCCCACCCGGGAAAGGGCGATAAAGCGGTCACGCATTACCGGACCATCAAAACGAACGGCACGTATTCCCTGCTGGCCATCAACCCCGAAACGGGGCGAAAGAACCAGATCAGGGTGCATATGAAAGACCTGGGACACAGCATAGTGGGGGACAAGAAATACGGTTCCACCGTAAATCCGGTCGGACGCATGTGCCTCCATGCCCGCGTGCTTGAATTTATTCATCCGGTAACCCGGGAGAAACTGCGTTTTGAAACCGGTATTCCCCAGAAATTCTTAAGGCTGATCTGATCATCCCTCATTCGGACAAACCTGCGACAGGATTCCATCGGACATCCATTCAGGAAGGCAATTCTTCAAACAATGCGGAGCGTGTTCTTTCATCCAGGTTATGGTAATCATGGGTATCGATAATGACGATTTCATCGGGAAATCCCCGGATTTTTTTTGCTATGCATTTTTTATACCCGTGCTTTAAAATGGTTTTATCCGGGATATTCAACCTGCCGGATACAATGAAACCAATATCCCTCGAATAGCTCTGCAACCGGCTGGCCAGATTAATGCTGTAGCCTATGTACTCCTCGGCGCTTCCGTTTTGATAGGTTAATTTGTACACCGTTCCGGAGGCAATGCCAAACCGGATCCTTTTGGGAAAAGGATGGACCGGCAAAAGAGCAGAGGCTTTTTCACAAAGGACCGGGAAGGAGTTTTTCAGGTTCCATACCCTGTCGACCAGGTCAATGATCTGTTTTTGCGTAAATTCATCAAGCCTCCAGATATAGAGAACGCCGTCACCCAGAAATTTTGTATGAAAGGGCATGGGAAGGGCGCCGGCAATGGCTGCCTTTCCGTTTTTATCCCTGTCCCAATAGATTTCACCTCCTTTAAAAGTCCTGGAAACGGCATCGATTACCAGGTTCAGATATTTCGAAAGAATGTCATGGATATCCGGATGACCAAACAAACCCGTAAAATTTTCCAGATCAAACAACAGGGAAATGGATTTAAAGGGCCTTGAAACGGTGGGTTTAAAAATATCGGACCGGCTTTTCATACGGAAAGATTTGGGTAGTTTTGCTCCAATGAGAATCTTTTGTGTCGGTTATAAAGGTACAAAAAAAAGCCGTCGGGTAAACCGGACAGCTTTTTTAAGGATTTCTTTTATCCTTTTGGAAAACAGAGAGTATCCTTTACGAAAAGAAAGACGCAATTTTATCGGATTTATACTTTCCGGCCTTGAGATTTTCGCTTAATTCCGCAAAGGCGTTAACGGTGTATGTGACATCCTCCAGCGAATGTGCGGAAGTCGGAATGATCCTCAGCATAATGACGTCCTTGGGAACGACCGGGTAAACCACCATCGAACAAAATATCCTGAAATTCTCCCTGAGGTCAATTACAATATTGGTTGCCTCGGCGACGTTTCCATTAATGAATACCGGCGTTACCGGGGAGTTTGTGTTGCCCAGGTTGAATCCCTTGGCCTTAAGGCCCGACTGCAATGCATGCACGATGGTCCACAGTTTTTCCCTTAGTTCGGGCATGGTCTTTACCATTTCAAGGCGTTTTAATGCGCCTATAACCATAGGCATCGGCAGCGATTTGGCAAAGGTCTGTGATCGCATGTTGTAGCGGAGGAAATTGACGACATCTTCATTGCCGGCAACAAAGGCTCCAAAACCACCCATTGCCTTGGCAAATGTACTGAAATGCAGGTCAATCCCTGCCTGTACGCCAAAATGCTGGGCCGTACCCTGTCCGGTAGCCCCCATGGTTCCAAAACCATGGGCATCATCCACCAGGATGCGGAAATTATACTTTTGCTTCAGGGCAACAATTTCATTCAGCTTGCCGAGGTCACCGGCCATGCCAAACACGCCCTCGGTGATCAGCAGAATGCCGCCTCCGCTCTGGCTGACCAGTTTAGTGGCCCGCTCGAGCATAAGTTCGCATTTTTCGATATCGTTGTGTTGGAACATAAAGCCCATACCGCCGGCCGCCTTGTGCAGCCAGATACCATCCATGATGCAGGCGTGCGATTCAGAGTCAAAAACGACCACATCGTGACGGTTGACCAGCGACTGAATAATGGAAATCATCCCCTGGTAGCCATAGTTCAGCAAAAACGCATCCTCTTTTTCGACAAAATCAGCCAGGTTATTTTCAAGTTCTTCGTGTTTGCTCGTTTGACCTGACATCATCCGGGCCCCCATCGGATAACCCATACCCCATTCTTTTGCCGCTTCGGCATCCACTTTTCTTACTTCGGGATGGTTGGCCAGTCCCAGGTAATTGTTCAGACTCCAGTTCAATAATTCTTTGCCCCTGAACATCATGCGCGGATTTATTTCCCCCTCCAGTTTCGGGAACATGAAATAACCGTGTGCGACTTGCTGGTATTGACCCAAAGGGCCCCTGTTCTTGTTGATTTTGTCGAATATGTCCACTTCTTTTAAATTTAAGTTTCTACTGTAAGAACGTGCAAAAGTAATTTTTTTTGATGATCATGCAAAAGAGGGTACTTTTTTTTAAAGAAGGTCGTTTATTGTGGTAGCATTTAAATAAAAATATTGTATTTTTGCGCGATGTTTAAAAAAGCATCCTTCATAAGTCTATTGCTTTTATTCTCAGCGGTTTTTATCTTTTTTTCCTGCTCGGGATATCAAAAAATATTAAAAAGCGACGACTACAACCTGAAGTACGCGAAA
>JAGDMB010000347.1 GCA_017860375.1 Bacteroidota bacterium
GTAAAAATAATCTCATCGCGGAAGGCTGAATTTTCAATGGCCTTCTGCATGTCTTCCGTCCACCATTTGCGGCTGCCCACCACCAGTAATTTGACGTTGCTTTCGGCGCTGTACTTGAATTGCTTAAATGCCCTGAAGAGATTGGTCAGATTCTTCCGCGGATGGATGAGGCCGGTGAAAAGAAAATAAGGACATCCCCTGGAATACTTCGCGATCGTTTTATTTTTTTCAGTTTCATCGAAGGGCTTGAAAATGTCATTGGCACCGTTGTACACCACATCGATTTTTGAGGGGTCATAATGGAAACGGGACACGATATCGTTGCGCGTAAATTCCGAAACAGTGGCTATTCTGTATGCCTTTTGCACAAACCTCGGAAAATAATAGGCATAATATTGCATGATATACCGGGGAATGAATTCCGGAAAATGAAAAAAATTCAGGTCATGGATTACCGCCATGGATCTTGTTTTGGTACGCAACGATAACCATCCGTCGGTGGAAAGGAACAAATTTGCTTTATGTTTTTTCAATACGGGTGGGATACCCCATTCAAAAAATCCATACCACAGGATCGGATGCCGGGCTTGGGGAAGCGCCACAACCGGTGTGATATTGTTGCCGAAGATAAAATCAGGTGAAAATTTTCTGTCAAAAATGAAAACGAAATGATGTTCGGGATGCTTCTGTGTGATGATGCGCAGTGTTTCACATGTAAAACGCCCGATTCCTTCCAGTTTATCCTTAAGCAGAAGTCGGGTGTTTACGGCAATAACCATACAAATAGTTGTAAAAAATGCATTTTATGGTATGAATTAAAGAATGGAAAGATATAGGAACAATGGAACCTGCAAATCCCGGTATTTCTTTTCCGGCTACCTTCCAATGGGTTCATCCAAAATTTGCATTTCATCGTTCCTTCTTCACCATTCAACCTTACTTCTCCAGGTGTTCCGGCCGCAGGAGATCACTTACGGTTTTAACCGGATTAAAGGTGGATACCGGTACTTCCACGAAAACTGTAATCCAATCCGACATCGATCCGTTCCATAATCCGGGTAATTCCAATGCTTTAAGCGGTTTACCGTTTTTGAACTTCTTGCTGATAAACCCGGTATTCGGATCACGGTATTTGTGCAGGTTGAATTTTTTTCCTTTATAATCCCTGGTAGAACAGATCAGATCGACAGGGTTAAAATGGGAGGAACTCAGAAGAATGGCTTCCTGCTCGGGATCATGATGATCAATCTGGGATGTCTCCACCACCTGAAGGGAGATCGATCCATCAGGATTCACGGCCCAGAAAGGTCCGCCCCCCGGTTCACCTTCGTTTTTAACCATGCCGCATATGCGGATAGGGCGGTTCAGTTTGCTGAAAAGCAACTGCCGGAAATTGTCGGAACGGACCTGGAGTTTAGGGTTCAGGATGGTGCAAAGGTCTTCCGTTACAAAGTTCTGGATTTCCCGGATCAGCTTATCGTCAGTTTTAGCACCGGATTCAAGAAGGTTCAGGTACCTGAATATTTTTTCCCTCAGGGTAAGCAGCATTCCCGCCAGGGCCTTTTTATATTCAATCGTATCTTGTTTTTTATGATCGGGGACGACATTGTCTATGTTCTTTATAAAAAGGATATCGCTTGTCAGGTCATTCAGATTTTCGAGCAGGGCACCATGACCGCCGGGACGAAAATGGAGAGATCCGTCGCTTTCACGGAAAGGTTCATTGTTCATGTCAATGGCCAGCGTATCGGTGGAAGGTTTTTGTATGGAGAAAGTAATATCAAATTTGGCATGAAAAGCCGTTTCATAATCCTTCAATCCTTTTTTTATGAGGGTTTCAAATCCTTTCTGGTGTTCAGGGGAAACCGTAAGATGTATTTTCACAACGCCATCGCGGTTTTTCGCGTAGCCGGCCCCTTCCGCCATATGTTCTTCAACTGCCGTCCTGCAGTGCGTTTCATACCTGTGGAATTTGAGAAGCCCCTTGGGAAGATTGCCATAGTTCAGTCCTTTTTCATTCAGAAGGGCATCAAGGATCACATGATATTCTTTGCGCTGCAGTAATTCGGAAATGGTCTTACCCTTTTTTTTCAAAACGGCATTCAGGTCATCATAGAAGGCAAATTCATCAATCCGGTCAAAGAATTCTTTTACGTGTTTATAGGCTTCCTTGGCAAGTGTTTTGGAATCAAAATTCGCCTGTTTGAAAGATTCATCAAATTCAAAAAGAGCCTTGAACATCCTGGTCGCAGCGCCGGAAGCGGGAACAAATTTAAGTACTTCAATGTGCTGCGCTCCCGCATATACTTCGGTGTACTCCTTGATTTGCTTGCCCGTCAAACGGGTGATACCCTGGCTGACGGATGCGGCTTTGACCAGCCTCATATAAGGGAATGTCTGTCTTAACAAAGCGACCTGCTTTTCAGCTTCCGCCGGGTCTATTCCCCGTTTCTTTATTTGTTGGATATCTCGGTCCCTGAACATAGCAATAGGTTTTGACCCTAAGATAATAAAATTTATCCAATTATCGTCAATACAAGCTCGCGACTTCCTCCCGAATCTCGAAATTCACACAAATAAATTCCCTGCCAGGTGCCAAGATTTAACCGGTGACGGGTTATGGGAATGGTAAGGGATTGACCGAAAAGGGCGGATTTCAGGTGAGAGGGCATGTCATCGCTGCCTTCGAGGGTGTGCGTATAGGCTGGATCACGCTCTGGAACAAGTCTGTCAATAAAATAGTTGAAATCCTGCCGGACAGAAGGATCCGCATTTTCATTCAGAGCCAGTGCAGCGGAAGTATGTTTCAGATGAATATGCAAAAGGCCGGTTTCCGGCAATTCATCAAGATAACCTGTAATTTGCCGGGTGATCAGATGAAAACCTCTGCTAAAGGGGCTCAGCGCAATTTCTTTTTGAACTACCATGGCACAAAAAAAGTATGGAACATGCGGTATCGCCTACCGTCCACTAAAATTAATCAAAAAGATTGTTCCTTTGCACTGTTCAATATTTTAACTATTTTTGAACGCTTGGTTTGAAATGGATGTATGAATTTGATGCACAGAAAGTAAGACTGTCCGGATGAAGCATTTTCTTTCCGTTTTCTTTTTTTTATTCAGTATCGTCCTTCCCGGTTCATCACAGGAAAAAAAACTTATTCAGCTGAACGGCCGGGTGCTAAACGAGATGTCCGAACCCCTGCCATTTTCGCATATCCTCATCATGAACAGTTACCGGGGGGCTATTACCAATAACATTGGCCGGTATACCCTGGTTGTAGAAGTCGGAGATACAGTCCTTTTTTCGGCTGCCGGGTATAAGCGAAAATACCTTAGAATGCCCGGCACTGTTACGAAACCCTTTCTTCAGCTTGACGTTGTATTGGAAGTCGATACGTTAGTGATCGATGCCGTTGAAATCTATCCATGGAAATCCTACGAAGAGTTTAAAGAGGCATTTGTAAACCTGAAACTGCCTACCGACGATATGGAACGTGCCCGAAGAAATATTGCCCTTCTGCGGACGCAGATCATAATGGACTA
>JAGDMB010000004.1 GCA_017860375.1 Bacteroidota bacterium
TACACCGGTGTTTTTTCCGACATCCGCAAGCTTTTTGAACAAACACGCGAGGCAAAAATAAGGGGTTACAAAGCCGGCCGGTTTTCCTTTAATGTACGGGGAGGCCGCTGCGAAGTCTGCCAGGGAGCAGGCTTGCAGACCATTGAAATGAATTTTCTGCCCGATGTATACGTGGAATGCAGTGCCTGCAACAGCCGCCGGTACAACCGCGAAACCCTTGAAGTACGATACAAAGGCAAAAACATCAGCGATGTGCTGGATATGACCATCGACCAGGCAGTCGACTTTTTCGCCAGCATCCCTTCCATCCTTCATAAACTGGTTACGCTCAAACAGGTCGGCCTGGGTTATGTGACCCTTGGGCAACCTTCCACCACGCTATCCGGAGGAGAATCACAGCGTGTAAAACTGGCGGCTGAGCTGGCGAAGAAAGATACCGGAAAAACCGTATACATTCTTGACGAACCCACCACCGGACTGCATTTTGAAGACATCCGGGTCCTGCTCGATGTATTGAACCGCCTGGTGGATAAGGGCAATACCGTGATAGTGATCGAGCACAACATGGATGTAATAAAAGTGGCGGACCATATCATCGACATGGGGCCGGAAGGAGGAGCCCTGGGTGGCAGGATCATCGAAACCGGCACTCCGGAAGAGATCATCCGCGGCAGCAAGGGCTACACCGCCCTGTTCTTAAAACAGGAACTGGAATCATCGTCTTATGCAAAAAATTGATTATTTTGCCATCTTATAGTGGAATGGTCCGGAGAAAGAATAAAATATAAACTGTTAAGAACCATGACAAACAGCGAGGAAAAAATCATTGATGCTTTTAAAAAGAAAGACTGGCAGGAAATTCAGACGGCCGATAGCTGGAACATATTCAAGATCATGTCGGAATTCGTGGAAGGGTATGAAAAGCTCGCCCGTATAGGCCCCTGCGTTTCCATATTCGGATCAGCCAGAACCGAACCGGGGACCAAATACTATAAACTGGCCGAAGATATCGCATACAAGCTGACCCAATTCGGCTACGGCATCATAACCGGTGGCGGACCGGGCATCATGGAAGCCGCTAACCTCGGAGCCAAAAGAGGCAAAGGCCGTTCGGTGGGAGTGAATATCGCCCTTCCCTTTGAGCAGGAACCCAACTTGTTCATCGACTCGGATAAACTCATCACCTTCGATTATTTCTTTGTCCGTAAGGTCATGTTCATGAAATATGCCCAGGGTTTTGTCGTGTTACCCGGCGGATTCGGCACTTTCGACGAGCTTTTTGAAGCGCTCACCCTTATCCAGACAGAGAAAACCGGAAGATTCCCCATTGTCCTTGTCGGTAAGGATTACTGGAGAGGACTGATCACCTGGCTCAGGGAGACCATGATGGAACAACAGCACAACATCGATACCGAGGACCTCGACCTCTTTACCGTGGTCGACGAAGCCGATGAAGCCGTCTCCCATATCAATGATTTCTATTCAAAATATATCTTGAGTCCGAATTTCTGATTATTTTAATTAACTATAACAAGCGGCTTAACATCAATCAATTATTATTGTAACCGTATCGCAATTGTTTATAATTTTGTTGATAATGTACAATGAATTCGTTATTTTTATTTGATTAATTGATACCTTGATGGTCAAAGCATTTCTGCCCGTTTTAAACCTGTTGGTGATCCTGGTCCTTCAGCTGTTCCCCGGCAATGTTTCCGTTACCCTGATGGCACCGACGGAAGTTACCGCAGGCAATGAATTTGAGGTGAAACTCACCCTGAACAAATCCGACCTGGAAGGGTTTTCCCGTTTTCAGCAGAACATCCCCCCGGGTCTGGAAGCGTTATCTGCCTCATCGGCCAATGCCGATTTCACCTTTTCTGAAAACCGGCTTCGCCTGATATGGCTGAGAATGCCGCAAGAGGAAGAAGTTACGGTAATCTACCGTATCAAAGTTGATCCGCGTCTCAAAGGATCCTTTGATCTGGGAGGAAAATTCTCCTATATTGACAACAACGAGCGCAAATCCGTGGATGTGACGCCCGCATCCATAACCATATTGCCCTCCCCGGATATTGATCCGGCTCTGATCGTGGATATCAGGGAATTTGAACAAAAGGTTATTCAAAAGGTCACCCCGCTTGCGGAAGAATCGGTCAATGTTGCCTGTATCCGGCAAAAACCGGTACCCGGTGCAACTTCCGGAGAATATATCGTCAATATCCTGGTGAACAAGGAAGATAAAAAGAAATTCGCCAAAGTGGAAGAAACGGTGCCTCCAGGATATACGGCAGTTGCAATGGACAACCGGGATGCCATCTTTACTTTTAAAGATCAGACGGTTAAATTTTTGTGGATGAACCTGCCTACCGAACGTTATTTTACCATTTCGTACAGGCTGATCCCGAAAAACCAGGCTAAACTTGAAGCCCCGCGTGTAAAAGGTAACTTTTCCTATATGGTGGAAGACAAAACCATCAGCATGCCTATCGTCCAGCGTGATGCTGACCTCATGAATCTTGCCGGTGACGAGGTAGGCAACCTCGTCACGGATGTGAAAAGCAATCCGGTCGACCTTCCCGTAGAGGAGCCGGCTCTGGTTGCTGTGGTTGAGACTGCAACCCTGAAAGAAGAACCCCTGAAAGAGGAACCAGAGAAGGTGGAAACGGTAAAGGAAGAACCGGCCAGAGCCGAAACTAAAACCAGAAAACCAAAAGATAACGGCTCCCTTTCGTACTCGCTTGAACCGGAATCGGGAGTGTATTACCGTGTGCAGGTTGCCGCAGGGCATAAAGCGGTAAATGTGGATCGTTACTTTAAAAAATACAACCTGGGCAAAGAGGTCAGAAAAGAGTTGCATGAAGGATGGCATAAATATTCGATCGGTTCCTTCATGGTATATAAAGAAGCCAGGGATTACCGGGTTCACCTCTGGAATACAACCCCCGTCAAAGATGCGTTCGTTTCTGCTTATAACAGCGGCAAACGCATTACCGTGCAGGAAGCGCTGATGATTACCGAACAACAATGGTACCAATGAAGGTTTTGCATTCTATTTGCCGGTATGTACCTGTCCTGGCCCTGTTGTTTTCATTCACCGGCCTGAAAGGCCAGGATGATGAACTCGACCGGCTGCTAAACGAAGAGGTTGAAAACATAAATCCGGTGTACAAACCCGTGGTCGGATTTGGTATCGGCGTCCTGAACTATTTCGGGGACATCAAGAACAATTATTATTCTCCCACTCTCGGCACCCTGGGGTATAAGGTGAATGTCTCAACCTATCTCGACAACAATCATTTTTACAAGGGCGAGTTCTTTTTTACCGGGGGTAACCTTACCGGGAATGAGCGTTCCTACACCGATTCCATGCGCAATTTTAATTTCAGGACTTCCATTTACAATTTCGGTTTCGATTTCAATTATGACTTCGACCATTTGTACAAGAATAAGACGAAAAGACTTCACCCTTTTGTTTCCCTGGGTATATCGACCACTCTTTTCAATTCCAAAACAGACAGTTTCGGTTCCTATGTAGACAGTGAAACCCAGGCAGAGATAACCGGACAACGCTATCATTACTGGAACGACGGCACGATCCGAAACCTCCCGCAAAGTCCCGAAAATGTGTCCGCCAGCATCATCATGCAACGCGATTTCACTTACGAAACCAACCTGCGTGATGCCGACTGGGGACTGGGCAAATATCCGCAATATGCCTTTGTCATCCCCCTCGATATCGGCCTCGATTTCCAGTTGTCCGAACGGTTGATGCTGCGCATCGGGAATTCCTTGTGCTATACCTTCTCCGATCTCTTTGATCATGTGAGCCATAAAAACACCAGCGGCATCATCGGAAATAAAATGAACGACATCTATAATTTCACCTATGTCACCTTTCATCTCGACTTGTTCTCTTCACCCAAAATGCTGAAAGTGGAGCGCCTGTTCCGCGAAGTCGAATTTGACCCGACCTTTTTTGACGATGAAGACCTTGACGGTGTCTTTGACGGATGGGATAACTGCCCCGGCACTGTCCTGGGAGCCGTGGTCGATTCATTCGGTTGCCCGGTTGATTCCGACGATGACGGGATTCCGGATTACGCCGATAAACAGCTGAATACACCTCACGGAGCCTATGTGAACAACGACGGAGTGGAGATCACGGAGAGCGACCTCGCTGCCCTGCTCGATAAATCAATGGCCGCCAACAGGAATGAGATCGATCTGTATATCAGCCAGGAGGCTTCCCGCAGAAGGACCGGCAAAACCACCATCCCCGACAAGTTCAAATCCATCGATTCGGATCGGGACGGGTATATCTCCTTTGATGAAATGCTGAAGGAGATCGATAAATTCTTTGATTTCCAGTCGTCGCTAAAAGCTGAAGATATTTACGAGCTGAACAGCTTCTTCTTCTCGCAGTAAAATAAAAATTATCGTTTCATCATCCGGTCGAGTTCCCGCTTGGAATCCTTCTTTTTCAGGTCTTCGCGCTTATCGTATTCCTTTTTACCCCGGGCAAGGGCAATCTCCAGCTTTGCATAACCGTTCTCTGCCAGGAAGATCCTTAGAGCTATGATGGTGAGTCCTTTTTCATTTACGTTTTTTCCCAGCTTTTTCAACTCCTTGCGGTTTAACAGCAGTTTACGGTCGCGTTTGGGATCATGGTTGTTCAGGTTGCCGAAATCATATTCGCTGATGTGTATTCCCTTCACCCACAATTCATTTTCACTGAAATAACAATAGGCATCCACCAGGCTGGCCTTGCCGGCACGGATCGACTTGATCTCGGTGCCGGTTAGCTGCATGCCTGCCGTGTAGCGCTCAAGGAATTCATAATCATGCCAGGCCTTCTTGTTCCGGATATTTATCTCAGCCATACGGGATTCTTTCGGTCTGACAAAATAAGTCTATTTTTGCCGAAAAGCAATGTCTAATTTTGCGGTATGAAGGCAAGTCCTGCATCTGCGTATAACCTGGTGACGGTGCTGGGGCCCACGGCCGGTGGCAAAACATCGTTTGCCGCCCACCTTGCCGACCGGCTGAACGGGGAGGTGATCAGCGCCGATTCGCGCCAGGTATACCGGCACATGAACCTCGGGACAGGAAAAGATTATGACGACTACACCGTGCAGGGCAGGTATGTCCCCTTCCATCTCGTTGATGTTGCCGAACCGGGAATCCATTACAATGTCTTTGAATACCAGCGTGACTTTATCAATGCTTTCCGTGATATAACGGCTCGCGGCCGATTTCCTGTGCTTTGCGGAGGATCGGGATTGTACATCAATGCGGCCATCCGGGGTTACCGGTTAATTCCCGTTCCGGTGAACGAAAAACTGAGGGAAGCCTTGTCGTCTAAATCGCTGGAGGAACTGACGACCTTGCTGGCCTCCATGAAAAAACTGCACAACCTCACCGATGTGGATACGAAAGACCGGGCCATCCGGGCCATTGAGATTGAAATGGCTTACCACGAACAAGGCATTGAAGCGGACGATTATCCTGTCCTCCGGAATCTCTGCCTGGGCATCCGGTTTGAGCGTTCAGCTGAGCGCAAACGCATCACCGAAAGGCTGCATGCGCGGCTTGCAGCGGGTATGGTGGAGGAAGTAAAGGCATTGCTCGACCGGGGTCTGACGGCAGAAAACCTTGTGTATTACGGCCTGGAATACAAATACATCACGCATTATATCCTGGGCAAGCTCCGTTATGAATCCATGGTAGAGCAACTGAACATCGCCATCCACCAGTTTGCCAAACGGCAGATGACCTGGTTCCGTAAGATGGAGCGCGAGGGAACAGTCATCCACTGGATCGCAGGTGAGCTGAAGTTGGAGGAAAAGCTGGAAATTGCGATGGGATTGTTCAATGGTAAATAATGCTGCATGCCGCGATTCATTCGGCCGCTGAAAGCCTGAAATAATTCAGGTTGATGCTGCCTTCGTCGAAACAGAATTTTACCTTGTGCGTGCCGGCAGGAATGGTCAATTCGCCGGCTTCAAACGTTGCCCATTGCTGCCAGTCCCCGGTAGATGGCAATGCAATGGGGACTCCCGCCGGTTTCCCGTCGATTTCCAGATGAACTGCCGCATTATTCTCGTCCGTTGCATACCGTATGCCAAGCTTGCACTTAGCTGCACGTTCAGCGTGCAGGGTGAACAACAGCCATTCTCCTTCGGCGGTCCATCCTACCTGGTATCCATTGGTTAACAGGGTGTCATTGCATGGCCCGATGTCGACGCCGTCGTTGCGGTAACTGTGGCCATGGTTCCAGGTGGTGTGCCGGCCAAACTCGCTCTGGTGATAATTGGCCGTGTCGAAATCCGCATAGGCATATCCGTTCCTTCCCAGATCATAATCGGAGGCAAAAACAGCCTGGTTCAAAGAATGCGGTTTAAATGGAAGGGTTTCCGTACTGTGCGGCTGTCGTATCATCGCATCGACCACATCGGGATGAAATTCGCAGTTTTCTATTTTGTGGTTTGCGGCAAACTGCATGACGGCATCAAACGCTTCCGGCTCTGAAGGAGCCGTTCCTTTGCCCTCCCAGGAATCGATCAGCGCCTTATAACCGCTGTTCACCTTTACCTTCAGGGGATTGTTGTTCCCGGGTTTTTTTACGGGCCACCACGACCAGCCGATGTGCATCGATTCGCAGAGGGCGATGCAGTTGGTGAACCATGTATTTGAATTTTCACCTGACTCGCCGAGCCATATCGGCACGTTGCAAGTGTCGCGCAGGGTGGTGATGAATTGTATCACCTTCGGGGTGTTATAGGACCAGTATTTATGAAAACTGTACACCATGTTGCCGTCCCATGGCGGTGTCAGTCCTTTGTAATCGTTGCCCCATCCGTTGCCTTCCAGGATGATGATGTGGTTTTTGTCCACCTCGCGGATCGCTTTTGTCAGCTGCCTGAGAAGTTCACGTAACGGAGCGTTGTCGGCTTCCGTAAAAGGCCAGTTGGTTTCGTTGATTAGATCGTATCCGCCTATCCAGGGTTCATTGCTGTATCTTTCAGCCAGCTTACGCCACAAGGCAATTGTTTTGCTTTTATTCTCCCCGCTTTCCCACAGGGAAGGCTTTGTTTCATCATAATCCGAAATATTGGCATCCTTCCCCTGTCCGCCTGGCGCGCCATGCATATCGAGGATCAGATACATTTCATTATCGCTGCACCACCGTAACAGGGAGTCGATCATTACAAAACCCTTTTCGAGCCAGGTATTTTCCCCTTTAACCGGTTCTTCTTCGATGGGCAGGGTGAACCATTTGTAATGCATGGCCACACGCACGCTGTTGAATCCCCATGATTTCATGGCATGCACATCGGCACGCGTGAAATGATAGGCCAGCCATGCCGTATAGAAGCTGTCGGTCTTTGCTTTGCCAATGGTTTCGGTAAGCTTTTTCCTGAACTCATGCTGGGTTCCCGCCACGCGGGCAGACTGCATCATATATCCTTCCTGAAGCATCCAGTTGCCGGTACCGATCCCCCTCAGGATAATTTCATTGCCGGCGCCGTCGTAAATATATTTTCCCCTGGTATGCAAAAAGCCCTGGGCATTCAGTCCGGCAGGGAAAAGAAACAACAGAAACAGGAAACCGCTTATTTTCCGCATGGCTGCACCTCCTAACTGAAGGTTATGGTCACCATGGAATGTGCCTTTATGCGGGAGGTGAACGCTCTTTTCTCAACCCATACCCTGAAAGGCATTTCGTCATCGGTTTCATTCATGACCACCAGTGCCACGGTGCCATCGCGATTCAGCACGGCGGTGGCCAGCAGGTTGTCGTTATTCGAAGTGCAGATGATACGCCGGCTTCCGGGCCTGAAGAACTTTGAAAAATGGCCCAGGTAGTAAAAGGAATTCATATAGACCACTTCACCGGTTTTGGTGTTTCCGATCACCGGGGCATAGCAATAATTTCCCACATGGTTCGGTCCGCCGTTTTCGTCGAGCAGGACATTCCAGTCAATCCATCCCGCCGCTCCGTTGTTCAGATCGTGTATGACAGACCGGCCGTATTCTTCGCCCCAGTGCCATTCACCCAGTTTTTTATAGTCGAAGGGGTATGCGCATCCTTCGCTGAAAAGAGCCTGTTTATCGGGGAAGGCTTCACGCACCATCTTCACGTTTTCCCAGTGGTTGCCGGTATACCAGTGGAATGCCGTTCCCCACACATATTTTGAAGCTTCAGGGTCATTATAGACAGTCTGTGCCCTCTGGTACATAATTCCCCTGTTATGATCCCATACCAGCAGTTTCACATCTTTCATCCCTGCCTTATGCAGCGTGGGCCCCAGGTAATTCTTTACAAAATCGCGTTCTTCTTCGGCGCTGTATATGCATGATTCCCAGGTCTGCACCGCCATGGGCTCGTTCTGTACACTGATCGCCCAGACGGGTATACCCTGTTTCCCGTATTCCTCGACGAACCGCACATAATAGTCGGCCCAGGTTTGATAATATTCGGGTTTAAGTTGTCCGCCCTGCAGCATGTTATTGTTTGTCTTCATCCATGCAGGAGGACTCCAGGGTGATGCAAGGAATTTGATATCGTTGCCGGCTTTGGCAATGGCCTCTTTGGTAAACGGTATGCGGTATTTCAGATCGTGCTGAAGGGAAAAATGGGCCAGACCCGTATCCCCTTCCACCTCCGAATAGGCGTAACTTTCGCTTGAGAAATCGCAACTGTTGATATGGGTTCGGCAAAGGCTATACCCGATCCCTTTTGTAGGGTCGAAATAAGCTGTCATTAACTCATCCTGCCTGGACTTCGGAAGTTTATAAAAAGTTTCAGCGGCTGCATCGGTAAGGGCACCCCCTATTCCTTCAATCGTCTGAAAAGTCTTTGCGGGATCAAGCATGATAGTCGCGAAATGCTCTTCGGGTTGTGCAAATTCTTCAAACGCGAGCGACTCCCCTTCGGTAAGTCTCAGGTTGGTATTTTCGGCTGTCACAAAAATACGGGCGGATTTCAGGCTCAGGTCCGGCATGGCCTCTGTAACCCCAATAGCCTTCTGGTCTGTTTGCGGACAACGCGAACAGGAAAGCAGTGTGATAAGAAATGTGATGAGAAACAGTGCCGGAAGAATTATCAGTCTGACTGACAAACGGCTGTAAATTTTTGATTCAGGTGATGTCATAATACTATTTATTAAATGATTACTAAAGGTAAGCCCTGATCACGGTTCTGCCTGCCGCTTATTCCTCACAAATACTCCCGTTTGACCGGGCAGGACTACTTAAAAACTCTCAACAAGGCCTGAACCAGGTTAAAGATTTATAAGATAGTGCTGGAGGGAATCGTTTGAATCGAGGCCTATCTTTTTGCGCAACCGGTAGCGGTCATTTTCAACTGCACGTCCGGTTTTGTGCATGAATTCCGAGATTTCCTTGGTGCTTAAATTCATCCGAACATACGCGGCTATTTTTATTTCCGAAAGAGTAAGATCGGGGTGCTTTTCCTTCAGGCGCGTGACAAAATTGTTGTATACCTTATCGAGCTGGGGTTCGATATACGTCCAGTCCTTATCATCGGTCAGCTCTTCATCGATCTTGCCGATGATATCGAGCAACCCGGTTCTGACGACCTCCCTGGCCTTCACTGACAGGCCGAGCAACCTGTTTTTCTGATCGATGAGGGCGCGGTTCCGGTTGAGGATGTGGAAGGTCATTTTCTGAAGCTCCGATTCAAGTTTCTCCTTTTCGAGGTGCATGATTTTCCGCTCCTGTTCCATTTGCTTCTGCAGGAAGTTATCCTTATGGATATTCAGCCTGTAGGCATAAATAAAATAGACAACCGACATCAGTGCAAGGACCATCAGCGTCCTGAACCACCCGGTATGATACCAGGGCGGCAGAACGCGTATGCGCAAAGAACTTTCGTTATTTCCCCATTTTCCGTCGTTGTTGGATGCCCTGAGCCGGAATACATATTCCCCGGGCGGAAGGTTGGAATAGCTAACCTGACGCCGGTCCGATGAAGTATAGGTCCATTCGTCATCAAAACCGTCAAGTTTGTATACATAGCGGCATTTTTCAGGCAGGGTATAATTGAGTGCCGCAAATCCGAGCGAGAACGTTTTTTCGCGGTATGTCAGCGTGATCTCCTGTGTATAGGCAATGTTCCGGGTGAGAATTACCCGGTTATGGATAACCTGTCCGGGCAATACCTCCCGGTTCAGTACCTCGAGGCGGGTGATTTTAACCCGCGGAAGGTTCTGGTTAAGCCGGACAGCCTCCGGCCTGAATATATCCGCACCGCGGGTGGTGCCCGCAACAAAGCGGCCATCCGCCAACCGTACAAGAGCATCTGCATTAAACTCGTTTCCGGAAAGACCATCTTCTTCCACATATTTCTTAAAAACCCGTGTACTCACATTGAAAAAACCCAATCCGTTTGAGGTGCCAAACCACAGGTTACCCTGACGGTCTTCCAGCAGGCTTTGGACAATATTACCCGGAAGTCCCTTTTTTTCATAATAATGGAGCCATTCACCCGACCTTTTATCGAACCTGTATAATCCGTCACCCTCCGTTCCCACCCATATAAAACCCAGATGATCCTGGTAGAGGCATTTTATTACTCCCTGTGTGCTTACATGTTTCGCAGTATCCGCCATCAGCCGCCTTATTGCGGATGTTTCACTGCCATAAATGAAAATGCCTTTCCCTTCCGTTCCGAACCAAATATCACCATCAGCATCCTCCATGACCGCCATAACATTTTGAAAGGTGATCCGGTCGCTGCGGGATGAATTGGGACCAAAATTGGTAAAAGTCCGGTTTACCGGGTCATACAGGTCTACCCCGGTGCCCAGCAAACCCAGCCAGATCCTTCCTTTGGTGTCAGGCAGGATACTCCAAACATTCATGGAACTGATCGATCGCGGGCCCGCCCGGGTCTGGTCAAAGCGTGTAAAAATATTTCTTTCGGGATCATACGAAACAAGGCCGCCCGAGTATGTTCCGATAAGAATATGGCCTGAAAAGTCCTCGCTGATGCTGGTAATCACATTGGTAGAAACCGAATTGGCATTGCCGGGCTGATGAATATAGCGATGCAGATGTCCTTTGCTGTCGAACATGAAAAGGCCTTCGCCATCCGTACCCACCCAAAGCTGCTGATTTTTATCCTGATACAGGCAAAGGACCGATATATCGTCAAAAACATTCAAGTCATCCGGTGTTGCGTAATACGCACCGAATTTGAACCGTTCCGGATCATGATAATTTATGCCTTCGTTAAACGTGCCGATCCAGACAATATTACGATCGTCGAAATATACGGTGTAGATATGATCACTGCCGAGGCAGTTTTCGCAGCCGGCAGAAGCCCTTATATAGTTGAATTCGCGGGTTTTCGCATCGAGAATGTTAATGCCTCCCCCGTCGGTGCATACCCACAGGTTCCCCTCCGGGTCAAGGGCCATGTCCCCGTTCAGCACGTTGGTGGAGAGTTCTCCGGGCCCTTTCACATGAAGGGTCGATTCACCGCTGGCGGGATCATAGGAACAGAGCCCATGCACATTGGCAGAGATCCAGAGCACGCCCTGCCTGTCCTCCACGATGCGCTTACGGTAATTATTGCGCAAACCCGGATCACGCCTGTACGAAACTGAGGTAAAAACACTGCTGCCGCGGTCAAGCTTTTGAATGGCATCCGCGTCGGTGGCGACATACACTTCTCCCTTCGCGGTTTCAATAATATCGTTTATGTAGCTTGAATTCAGGGAATGGGGATCGTCTGCACGGGCCAGGTAGACCCTGAAACTGTCCTTTCCCGGAACATATTCTGCAAGCCCGTAGTTGCTGCAGATCCATACCGAACCGTCACGGAATACCTTGATCCGGTTAATGCGGGTACTCAGGAATTTTTTTTCACCGTAATGTGTGAATTGCCCGGTTTGCTTATTGTATTTGTTCAGCCCGTTCCCGTATGTTCCGATCCAGAGATTGCCCTGCCTGTCTTCCTCCAGCGCCAGGATACGGTCACCCGACAGGGCGTTTCCGGCATCGGTGGACCGGAACACTTTTATTTCATATCCATCGAAACGGCAGAGGCCGTTGCGCGTTCCGAACCACATAAATCCATCGCTGTCCTTAAATATGCATTCGATATTGTTGTGTGAAAGTCCGTTTTTCTGTGTGATCTTCTGAAATGTATAAGCAGCATAAGGGGCGTCCTGCTGACTGCTTAGAGGGCCCGCAGTCAAAAACAAGATGAAAAATGCAATTACGCTTCCCCGGTTCATACATTCTCCGATAAGGTAAATAAATATAGCAATTTTTCTTAGACCCCGATAGCCTATATGCCGGATATAAAAACGAAAGGGGATCAGCCGATGGCTGATCCCCGAATTAACCCCTTAAAAAACCTATCTGATATTACCGAAAAGCAGGTACATATTGTTTCAGCAACCCCGGATCGGCAAGATTGATTTCCGCAGCCGGTATGGGAATCATGCCCCAGGTATCGGTTTTAAATTCACGACCGATAAATTCATCCGGATTTGGGATACCGGCGGGGACAATCCAGCTTTTATCGATCCATGTTTTGGCATAATCAAGGCCGCGGCGCAACAGGTCCCATTTCCGTTGTCCTTCGCCGGAAAATTCCACGCGCCTCTCATGGTAGATATCATCAAGTGTAATGGATGCCTTGGCAGCTCCTGCACCCATTGCCCTTGTCCTTACCTGATTGAAGTAATCGGTTGCCTGGGCGTTATTGTCATTCAGGAGCAATTCAGCGGCAATAAGCAACACCTCAGCATAGCGCATATCGATATAGTTTTTGGGCCAGTTTAGGGCCTGGTCACCTCCCTTTGTCGGGTAGAATGCGGCGCGAGGCATGTATTTGTGATTAAAATATCCCGTATTCTGAAATCCAGCGGAATAGGCTGTCAGATCTTTATTTGCATCAAAGACGCTGACGTTGTACCGTACCGAATCGGCTTCTTCAAATTCATCGCAAAGTGACCAGGTGGGAACGGCAAAACTCCATCCGCTGGTATATACATCACTTGGCGACGGACTGCGAGGGCCGTAAAAGATCACAGCAAAATTTCCATCTACGCTCCATGCGTTCCAATCGCCTTTGGCAGTTACATCGCTGTAATGGTATTCCAGTATCGATTCCGCATTTTCTTCATTATCCCATGCAAATACCGACGCGTAATCGGGGAGCAGCTGGTAACGATTGCTTGAAATTATTTCTTCCATTGCACTCAGGACCCAGGTCTTATTGATCTCCGTACCGCCGTAACTCAAAGGAGCGGTTGCACCGAGGACTGGTTTTGCAAAGCCTTCATAAAATAAATAGATGCGCGCCAATAAAACCTTAATGGCATCCTGCGTCAGTCTTCCCTTTTCTTCATAAGGAACAATTATGGGAAGATTGGGCAAGGCTGTCAGCAGATCCTGGATGACAAATGCATACACCTCTTCGGGTGTCCGCTGCGGATTGCTTTTATAATCCTCGCTGCTGGGAAGAAGCTCCGGTACAAGGGGTACCCAGCCAAAGTGGCGGACAAGGTCCCAGTTAAACCAGGCACGCAAAGCGTGTACTTCTGCATCATACCGGATCCTTGTTGCTTCGGATGTCCAGGCAATGCCGGCTTCCTTCTCGAAGAACATATTGGCCCGGTAAATTCCCGAATAACAGCGGCTCCACAAGTCGGAACTGGCGCCATTCTCTGCCTCAATGACGGACATTTCCTGTGCCTGCCACTGCCACATCCCGCCTCCCGGCTCACCTGCGCAAAAAGCATCATCAGAGAAAATATCCGACTGCAGGGGAACAAAATTCCAGTTCTGCAGGGAATAGGCGTCATACACAGCTACCAATGCTGCATATGCATCTTGTTCGGTCTTGTAAGAATTGGCTTCCAGCAGGTTGGTCTTGGGTTCCAGGTTGAGAAAATCATCAGCGCATGAGAGGATCATGGCGGAAACAAAAACCACAAGGAACAGGTTTAATATTTTATTTCGTTTCATAATACGTAGCATTAATTCGTTTCACAAAAATGGATCCAATCAAAAACTAATACTTAATCCCCCAAGAAAAGTCCGGGATAAGGGATAGGTCCCATGATCAATACCCACGTTGAGCGGACCGCCTCCCACTTCCATTTCCATACCGGTGTAATTGGTAAAGGTCAGCAGGTTCTCAGCCGTTACATAAACCCGTATCTTTTCAAGTTTTATCAGATTCATTACCTTGGCAGGCAGGGAATAACCTAACGTAATCGTTTTCAGGCGCAGGAAATTGGCCTCTTCAATATAAAAATCGGAAGGTTTTTTCCAGTTCCCGTTTGGATCGGATATGGTCACTCTCGGGTAATCGTAGGATGTACCTTCTCCATGCCAGCGATCCAACACTCCGGTGTTAAAATTGGCGTATTTCAGGTCATCACGACGGTTTGCGTTCCATACCTGTTGTCCAAGGGCCGAATACCAGAACATATAAAAGTCGATTCCTTTCCAGTCAATGCCAAAATTCAGGCCCAGGGTCACTTTCGGGTAAGGACTGCCCAGATTGACCTTGTCCTTGTCATCAAGTGTACTGTCTCCGTTCATATCGACAAATATCAGGTCACCTACTTTTGCATTGCGTTGGGTAATTTTAACATTTTGCTTATCCACATCATTCTGAATAATTCCGGCGGTTTGATACCCCCAGAAATAACCCAGTGGCGAACCTGTGGCTGCACGAAGCACATCACCCTGGCCATGAACTCCTTCGCCGCCGAGAAGTTGGCCATTTTCGGCGTTCAGGCTCAATACCTTGTTTTTATTGGTCGACAGGTTCAGCGAAGTGGTTAGGTTTATTCCATTTGCAAAGCGGTTCTTATAGCCCAGATCCATTTCAAATCCCGTATTCTGTACATCGCCTCCGTTCACATATGGAGCGGTATTACCGATTTCCAGCATGGCAGGAGCTTCAATGAGCCAGTCCTTTGTCTTCTTGTTGTAATAGTCCATCGTCAACGACAGGCGGTTTGACAGAAAAGCCAGATCAACACCGATATCCAGCTGTTCCGACGTTTCCCATTTCAGGGCGGAATTCGGATAACGCGATGGTTGTATGCCATAATTTGCAATCTGATCATTACCGAAATACACGATTAAATCACTCGATAAGGTAGAGGTATAGGCAAAATCAGCAATGTTTTCACTGCCATTCTGGCCCCAGCTGAATCTCAGTTTTGCAAAATTGAGGAAGTCGGTCTTCGGGAAAAAGCTTTCACGGGAAGCCACCCATCCAACTGATACAGAGGGGAAATACCCGTATTTATTGTCTGATCCGAAGCGTGATGAGCCATCAGCCCTCAGAATCCCTTCGAAAAGGTATTTTTCATCGTAGTTATAATTTAGCCGGCCAAAGTAGGATGCCAGGGTGTGCTCGTTATACCCTCCGGTTGTTGTGGAACTCGTGGCCAGGGCATTGTTAAAATACGCATGGTCGAGGTCGTCAAAGATCAGGTTTTCCTTATAAGAGTCTATGTCATCATCCCATTTCTTGTAGCGTGTCATCCCGATCAGGGCGGAAAAGTTACTCTTGCCAATGGAGAAATCATACACAAGGGTGTTTTCCCAATTCCATGTCAGGTATTTGTGATATCGCTGCTGCATATGGTTAACACTGTCGTTGAGATGCGTGGCATCAATGTAGTAAAGGGGTGTATAACTCTTCCAATCCACAACCGAATACTCCATACCAAAATCAGACCGTAATTTCAGCCCTTTGATTATGGTAAATACTCCGTAAATATTACCCAGCGCTTTATTGGTCTCTTCCTTCTGGTTGAGGACATCCAGCAGGGCAATCGGGTTTGTAACCTCCTGAAGTCCAATATTATAATCATTCGGTACGGCATAGGTACCGTCGCTGTATTGTACCTGCACAATAGGCGGCATGTTAAGGGCCTGGTTGATTCCGGTCCCATACTGGGTGTTGCCGTCAATTCCTTTTATGTTGATATGGACAAGGTTTATATTGCTTCCCAGCAAAAACTTACCGAATTCATGGGTTGTGTTGAGCCGGTAAGTCAACCGGTCGAAGTTTGATTTTCCCTCTGCCACAATGCCATCCTGTGAATAGTAGGACAAGGATGAGGAATAGGTAGAAGCAGCACTACCGCCGGTAAAGGTGAAGGTATGGCTTGTTTTAGGCGCGTTTTTATAGTACATCTCATCCTGCCAGTCGGTGCTCCACTTTATAGTATCCTGCATTTCCTGAGGGAAGTACGGAGTTGAGCTGCCGTCGTTGGCCTTTGCCTCATTGATTATCATAATATAATCCTGAGAGTTCAGCATATCAAGTTTGTGCCAGGGATTCTGGACGCCGTAATAACCGTCATAGGTGACCGTGAATTTTTCCCCTTTCTTACCCTGTTTGGTGGTAATGATCACCACGCCATTGGCACCGCGTGCGCCGTAAATCGCGCTTGAGGCAGCATCTTTAAGGACTTCCACAGATTCAACATCACTGGAATTAAGGTAGTTGAGGCCTTCCTTTTCCATGGGAAGCCCATCGATAATAAATAACGGATCAGGATCATTATTCGTACCTGTACCCCGGATACGGATGGAGAGGTTATCTCCGGGTTGTCCCGAGTTATTCATGACCACCATACCCGAAGTTCTTCCCTGCAGGGATTGCTCTATGCGGGAGTCTTTTGATTTGGCAAGCTCTTCGCCGTTTACTTTGGCAATAGAACCGGTAACCACACTTTTCTTCTGGATACCGTATCCGACAACCAGCACCTCATCAAGTTTGACAAGGTCAGGTAAAAGGTTTAAATTCACGGAGGTTTGCTCGCTGATCGTCACCTCTTCCGTTTTATAGCCCATAAAGGAGAAGGATAACACAGCGCCCTTGGCAGAAACGTCAAAACTGTATTTTCCGTCAATATCCGTAAGTGTTCCACGGGTGGTACCTTTTTCTATGACGCTCACCCCCGGCAGGGGTTCATTCGTTTCCGCATCCGTGATGATGCCGGTAATGGTAATCTGCGCTGAAAGGGTGAGAGAAGCAAGAAAAAAGGAAAAAAGGATAAGAATTTTTCTCATAATAAGCAGATTTAATTATAATTAGTTGTACCAAGTTAGCCTTTTTTAAAGGCAAGAACCTAACCGGAATACTCTCAAATATTCTTTTCTGCCGTTATTTTCCGTTATTTTCCTACTCAAAAACACTTAGGATTTAGATAAGAAATTGAATAACAACAAAAAAAGGACCGGCAACGACCGGTCCCTGGCTTAAAAACAAAACGTAAAACTATAAACTACTGCGATTTTTTTTCTACTCAGTTTTTTATGAACCAAACCGCCGATGAATAATCCTCGCTGGTAATTTTAACCGAATAGAATCCGGGACCTAAGTCCCCAACCTCAACCAGAATTTCCGCAGCGGCAGGATCGGGGTCATCCGCTTCAAACAAGATGTTTCCCGCTGCAGAGTATACCTGAATCAAAACTTTTCCGGTCAGCGGGCAGGGACTTCGGATATGCAAAATATCCTTTGCAGGTTGCGGGTATAAAATAAAGTCATTGTTCCCTTGCGCTTCCCTGGCGGAGGTACTGCTGTTATCAAATACATCAAGGGTGAAATATCCTTCGGTCCCTCCGCCGCTGCCATCCACCTGAAGCCAGTAAGTATTCCCCGGGGCAACGGAAACGTCCCTAAGCTCGGGATAGGGATTTACATCGGTCTGGTCATCATTGGCAGCCAATAACACATACCCGCCGTTCAGAATATCCTGCCAGGAATCCGCTGCATACAGGGCAAGTTCATTGTCAAAACCCTCTGATGTTATGGTTACCGATCCGGTAAAGGGACCTTCCAGTGTAAACCATACGCTGTGTTCGACAATGTTTTCCCCGGTACCGTATTCATCGCACCACGACAATGTGCCGGTACAGGAAGTATACGGAGGAACCGGTTCATTCGCCTCAATACCGGAACAGCAATTGGAAAAAGGTCCGTTCACACCGTGAACCAGGGGAAACGCATTCTGAATATTGTCATTTTGCTGTTTAATGAGAGTGAAAACGGACCGGGTGGTATCTGAACACGATCCGTGAGATCCGGTGGCTTTTACGACAAAGTCCACGGACCTCGAAAAGGAGGCTGCCGGATTGATTTCCACAAAAATGGTCTTGGCATCCACAACCGTATAATGAAAATTATTTTCAGGATCGTCCTGTATTTCCCAGGTGAAAGAGGAAGCTCCCTCGCCCTTCAGCAACAGGCCGTCAAATTTGTCGAGGCAGGAATCAGCAAATCCGAAAGCGGAGATGCTGACATCAATAACGTCATCGGCAGAAATAAAATCATGCGATGTTTTTGAATTTGTTCCGGCTTTATTGGTCACCAGGAGTGAAACATCGTATTTCCCTGCCTGTGTAAAGGACAGCACGGGACTTTCGGAATTCTTATCCGTGCCTTCAAGAAAGGTAAAAGTTGAAGGCGAAAAGTTCCACTCCCATGCAACGGGTGTAAAAGCGGAATAATCCGTGAACGATACCGGTGCCGAAAGGCAGGCCTGATGAAATTCCGCATCAAACCGCGCTTCGGGTAATACGAAGGCCGGATAATACGCTTCGCAGGTTTTCTTCCCTGTATTGTCGGGATCGAGATAATCCTTCAGGGGCAAATATCCGGAAAGGCTATGGGTATAGGAATAATCGAGTTTGCCGTAATAATTATCAATAGCATCACCGCCATGCAGTTGTCCGATGATTTTTTTCTCTTTTGAAAACAAGGGGGAACCCGAAGATCCGCCTGCGGTTATTCCGGCATCAAAGCCAACCTGCCAGTGAGTGCCGGCCGGTGAATCCGTGCCTCCATCCCAGCTTATGACATCTTCATAGGAGACAACCGGATCATAATCCAAAGAGATCTTTTTTGGATTGCCTTCCGCATGGTGGATCCCTGTTGAGGAGGAGGTCACAAAACCCGTAGCATCCCATCCGGCGAAATAAGGCTGATAGTTTGAAGGAGGTTTGCTGTTAAGTTTCAGCAAGGTATAATCCGATTTGGGATTTGTGCTCATCAGGGCAGAACCAGTGAGAGTCTGGTTGCTGAAAACGGGAAATCCGGTACATTCCGGCATTTCATAGTTAAAATAGGCCACAAGGGTAGTTGCCGCCGTTTTGCTGCTGATACAATGACTGGCGGTAAGAAAGTATGGCGTTCCGTCATTTTTCTGGTTGTTGATCAGTGCACCCGAGCACATGTATCCGTTTCCGCCCTCTTCAAACGTGATGAAACACACCGCATGTTTTTCATTCTGCCACTCATTGCCCTCGGAACAGTTAACGTTGATATACCCGTCGGATTCCACCTCCATTTCCATCATGTTTTTATACGCCTGACCGATCCGGCCTATCACCACTTCACCTGGAAATTCTGCCGCATCGGGTTCAAAATACTCAATGACCAGGGTATCACTGAAAAAATCAGCGATCACGAAGGTGCTGTCTTCCTGCATGTTTGCACGGGTAAAGGCTCCTGCCACGCGCCCGTATTGAGGATCATACAGGAACAATTTTGCCTTCTCGGGTAAAATGAACCTGTCGAACATGATCTGGATGGAACTGGCCCCGGGGGCCAATACCCTGTATTGCCATATTGCTCCTGCAGGGTCCTGAATCGGGGTATATCTTCCATCCCTGACGGGGATACTGACCTTTTCAAAAACGGAATACCTGACCGGTGAAGGGTACAAAGCATCCTCTTCCTCCAGTTTCTGCCGGTCGAGTGATTTCATGCGGAAGGAAGGAACTTGCGTGGTGCTCTTCAGGTGAATCTGTGAAGCATAGGGTAAACCTCCTTCAGCGATCTGCGCATACAGGAATACCGGGGAAAGGAGGCATACAATAAAAAGGATTTTCTTCATAAGGAACAAGCGGTTTTAATGTTCAGATAAAATGAAATCAGGGTACGGTTGAATGCCACCGCACAAAAACTTTCCCTAAAGATACAATTATTTTGTTCATCCGCTTCACCCCTGCTATACCCCCGGCTAGTGAAACCGGATGTGCAACAATCTTTCAAACCTTCAAATCTTCAAACTTTCAGATCTTCAAACTATCAAATCTTCAAACTTTCAAATCTTTAAACCTTCACATCAGCGCCCATTTCCGGCTGAGGCATAAATAAAGCAGGTAGAGAAAGTACACCATGTTCAGGATCATGAAGGTCACGTTATATTCAATGCGGTTCTTTTTGAACCCCTTGCGGATCATGATGCCAAGGTTGGGAAACAAAGTCGCCGTAAGGAAGAGCAGGAAATGAATATTGAACAGGGTATCATACGGTTTCTCGTTTTCCGCCAGTTCCTTGTTACCAAACAGCAATAAATAAGTAAATACCAGGAAAGAGGCCTGATAGAGCAGGTAAGACACTTTCAGCGCGATGGTGGATTTCATCCGGCGGTGGTGAACGCGGAAAGGCCTCAGGATTATAATGGTAACCACAAAGATCAGCAGGTAACCGATCAGGAAAAAGACCTGAAAAACGTTATGAAAAAAACCTCCCATTTGTATGTTCTGTTTGAAAACCCTGACAGGGTTCAGAATCCTGTCAGGATTGTTCAGAAATTGAATTCTAAATTAGAAAAATTTTGCATCCGCTTCATTCCGTTTCCCCGTACTTATAAACAAATTTTCAGATCCGTTCCAGCAAGGCCACATTTTCCACATGGAAAGTGTGCGGGAACATGTCCACCGATTGCATTTTCGTTACCCTGTAAGAGCCTGACATGATCTGAATATCCCTTGCCTGGGTTGCCGGGTTGCAGCTTACATACACGATCTTTTGAGGCAGGCTTTCCGCAATGCTTTTAACGACATCGGCGTGCATTCCCGATCGCGGCGGGTCAACAATGATCACATCGGGATGGCCGTTTTCAGCGAAAAAGGCAGGGGTAAGAATATCCCGGCAGTCACCGGTATGAAAAAAAACATTCCCGATTGCATTCAGTGCTGCATTCTGACGGGCGTCCTCAATGGCTTCCGCTACCGATTCAATACCGGTTACCCTGGCGCAATGGTTTGCCAGATACAGGGCAATGGTGCCCGTGCCGGTAAACAAATCATACACAATTTCATTCCCGCGGAGCCCGGCAAAATCGCGTGCAATTTTATAAAGAGTATGCGCCTGCCGGGGATTGGTCTGGTAAAACGATTTGGGTCCGATCCTGAATTTCAGGCCTTCCATTTCCTCTATCAGGTGATCTTTTCCGAAAAACAGCACCGGTTCAAGACCGGTCAGGGTATCGTTGGCTTTTGGATTGATGACATAAAACAGGGACGCTATCCGGGGAAAAGCTTTCTGCAGTTCTTCCAGCAGCTGCCTCACTGCCTCCGGATCATCCCGGAAGAATGAAACTACCACCATGAATTCACCCTGCTGCGAATTCCGTATTATCAGGGTCCGCAAAAATCCATGCTGGTCCACCAGGTTGAAAAAATCAAGGTCATGCTGCAGGGCATAATCCCTTATGAAGGTACGGATGGCATTAGAGGGCTCGGGCTGCAGGTGGCATTCCCGGATGTCGAGTACCTTGTCGAACCGGCCCGGAATGTGAAATCCCAGCGCCTTCCTGTTTTCAAAGGTTCGTCCCGATTGCATCTCATCCCTTGTCAGCCAGCGGCTGTCTGAAAAAGTATATTCCAGCTTGTTGCGGTAATGAATTTGATTTTCCGAAGGGACGATAGGGCTCACGTCATCAACCCTGATCTTCCCGATCCGTTCGAACTGGTCGGTGACCTGTTTCTGTTTGTATTTCAGCTGCTCTTCATACGGAAGGTTCTGCCACCTGCAGCCGCCGCATTCACCAAAATGAACACAGAAAGGATCGACCCGTATGGGTGAATAGCGAATGAAGCGCAGGGGAAATCCTTCCATGTATCGTTTTCGTTTCCGCACCACCTGCACATCCACAATATCACCCGGAACGGTATGAGGAACAAATAAAACCATATTTTCAATGCGGGCCAGCGACTTGCCCTCTGCTGCAACATCGGTGATCTCAATGTTCTCCAGTACTATTGATTTTTTTCTTCGTGCCAATGCAAATTGAATAATCCTGCAAATATAGAAATAACATGATCATGGTCTAATCCAAATTGCGTGTCCGCTGAAATGATTATTTTTTCGACCCGTCGGATACCAAATAAGGCGGGTTAAGATTTTTAAATATTTTACATACTATTATGAATATTATAGTGTTACTCAGGAAAATTTGTCGTAACTTTCCATTTCGGTTCATTAATAGTGTAAGGATAAAAACGTATAGCGTATGAAAAAAAATACCATGGTTACCGTTGCATTCGCTGTTGTTCTTTTTTATACAGCATTTCTTGCAAATCCGGTTTGTGCGCAAGCAGCCCAAAAAACCGGCGATGTCCAGAAGCCGATACCCGCCGAAGTAATGAAGTTCCTCGAGAAATCATGTATGGGTTGTCACGCTGAGGGAGGAAGCAAAATGGCGATGTCGGTAGTGAATATATCCAGCTGGGATAAATACTCACCCGAAAAACAGGCCGCCAAAGCAAAAAAAATGGGCAAGATGGTCACCAAAGAAAAGATGCCTCCCAAAAGCTTCCGGAGTAGTAATCCCGATGCTGTCCCAACTAAGGAGGAAATCAAGCTGCTTTGTGACTGGGCAAATTCCTTACAGGTTGCCAAAAAGTAAATCCTGATTTTACCTTGCTTTTTTTAGCCCATCGCTATGCCGAATATAGGGTTGAAGTTGTTGTTGGCCTAAGCAAACAGATTAACAAGGCAGGAACAAAGCGAATAATTTACCGGACGATTTTTGCGGCCGGGAAAACTTTTCATTTCATTGCTTGTTATTCTATTCTGAATAGAAACAACATAAAATGAAAAACCGATTATGAAAAACATGAGCGTAATTTTCCAGTTTTTACTGGTAACTGCATCTTTTACCAATATTCATGCACAGCATCAAAGTCACGACATGACGATGCCTATGGCTTCCACTGATAGCACCGTGTCAAAGGCAGTTTGTGTGGTATATCCAACACAGGGTAATACGGTATCCGGTGTTATTACCTTTACAAAAATCCATGGAGGGATAAAAATCGTAGCTGATTTGCAGGGGTTGAGCAAAGGCAAACACGGAATACATATTCACGAATGTGGCGATTGTTCGGCTGTTGATGGATCTTCTGCCGGCGGCCATTTCAATCCGACGGCCAAAAGCCATGGGGCTCCCGTGGATGCCTTGCGACACGCAGGCGATATGGGCAATATCGAAGCGGACGATTCAGGAAGGGCACATCTTGAATATGTTGACCATACAATTTCACTCGATGGTCAGGCATCCATTATCGGGAGGTCCGTGATAATCCATCAGAATGAAGACGATCTCAAAACTCAGCCTACAGGTAATGCGGGACCGCGCATAGCTTGCGGTGTAATAGGAATCGCAAAATAACAGCCAGGATTCGCTGCATTACACCTAATCCGACGCAATCCTATAAAGTGATAATATTGAATGTATTATCACTTCTTTGATCCTTTGCCCGGATCCATTAGTTTCGCTGTAATTTCAGCCGCATCCTTAACGAAGCGGGGACAATGGGTCTTAAACCGATGTGCATCTTTTATGGCTTGTCTTCCCTCCGGGGTTGACATATCGCCTTCCAGCAGCCGATTGCAATAGAGGGATCCATTGCGGGTTAAAAATTCTTTGTCAAATTCCTTCATCAGAGCATAGGTTTTTTCCCTGGCTTCAGTATCTTCACTTTGCCATCGGCCATACTTCAATCCCAGGGCCATATAAGCACCCGATACCGCACCGCATATTTCCCCCTTATATCCTATGCCGGCCCCGAAACCGCTCGTTATCTTCAAAGCCTCTTTGGCACTTAGTCCCATTGCCGGAGCAAACGAAGAAAACACAGCCTGAGCACAGTTAAATCCCGAGAGATAGGTCTCCACGGCTTTTTTCACAACACCTTCCTGCAGCGGCAGAAACATACAGAAAGTAGAGTCCGGCCAGTCGCAATTGAATTCTTCCGATCGCAGCACCTCCGCTGATACAGAATCCTTCCGGATATAAATCCAGTGATGTTTCTCAAAATACCCAGCAGCCGTATTGGTACAAAGATACAACGATTCCATACCGAGCTTGTCCGCCTCTTCCACGGCATGGTGCAAAAGACTTGCTCCCATGTTTTGTCCCCGTAAAGCCGGATGCACGGCAAAAGAACGCAAAAGGCCGGAAAGTCCATAGGTTTCAATGCCGACAACACCGGCTATATCCCGGTCCCTTTGCACCACCCAGAAGGTCTGATTTTCGTGCGGAATATCTTCTGTCGGCAGTGAGCATTGTTGCAGCAGCGACACGACGGAAGGCAGTTCTTCCTCCCTGGCTTTTCGGATCGGATAGGTTTTTTCCATAACTATTCGGGTTTCGTTGCTTTTCCTTTTATTTCACTTTCATAGAGTGCATAAAATCGTTGACGGATTTCATCCCGTACCCGGATGAATTCACTTTTGATAAAATCATCCGTACCCGACACTTTTGACGGATCTTCAAAACCCATGTGCAGCCGCTTCTTCACCCTGCCGGAAAAAACCGGACAGCTTTCATTTGCCTCATCGCACACGGTGATCACATAGTCCCATTCCAGATCCCGGTATACCTCAACGGATTTTGGCGCATGACGGCTGATGTCAATGCCAGCCTCTTTCATGACCTTCACCGCCCCGGGATTTACCTGCGTTGCCGGTTCAGTTCCCGCCGAATGAACTTCCAGCCTGGCATCAAACGACTGCAGCCAGCCCTGAGCCATCTGGCTCCGGCAGGAATTCCCCGTGCATAAAATTAATATTTTCATGGAAAAACGTTCATTGCATGAATAATTTCATCTTGTTCGTCAGCAACACCCTGTTTTGCTTTCGGAACACCCGCAGGATGGTTCTGTATTTCGCAGCAGGCCGTTTAAAATACCGGCTGCACAACCGACGCCCGACCTGACATAAATGGCCTGCATGGGGCAATTCAGCATACACGCACCGCATTCCATACAGGAATCGCGGTTCCGTATGCGGGCTTTCCCATCCGATAGTTCAAAAACGGCATGCGGGCATACCTTTGTGCACATCCCGCAACCATTGCATTTCTCCTCATGCAGCTGCAGGGTCACCACATCCTTTAAATATACAAAATCTTTCATTTTGGATCTTCAAACTATTAGACTATCAAATCTTCAAACTGTCAAATCTATAAACTATCAAATCTTCAAACTTTCAAATCTTCAAATTTTCAAATCTTCAAACTTTCATCCTGCCTATCATCATCAACACCAGTCCCGTTACGGCAAAAGTTATTTGAAGCGGAACGGCAACCTTCATCTCTTTCTTCACCCCGGAAAGTGAGGTGTAGGTTGATGATCCGGTAAAATTCATGGCAAGAAAAGAGGAAAGTCCGGTAATTACCAGAAACCAGGCTGCCGTCTCGTAATAATTATTGCCCAGCCGATGAAACACCAGTAATAACAAGGACAATCCAAAACCGGCGAAGAAACCTTTTAATGCAAAAGGTCGTCCCGGTATCCAGGGAAGCATCATAGGGGTAAGGACAATTCCGGAAATGTACGCGTACACAACATTCATCATCATACCGGGTCCGCTGTCCAGCATTCTCTGCAACGAAAGGCCCGATGTGTTCAGTCCGGACAACAGCAATATCAGGGCCATGCCGGCCAGCAAATAGGTTTTGCCATAGATGAAGTCGTTGGGAATAAGTATCATCCGGTCGGTAAACCCAAAATGCACCCTGCGCATTTCTTTTGTTGCCCTGTATCCCGACGAGACAAAAGCCCTGATATCGGAAGCCCTGACCGGACCATAGATGACGGAGAATCCGCTTGCTTCCCTTACTTTATGAGCGGATATACCTGAAGCACCCAGCTGAGGCAGGATAAGCCTTTTATGGCTGACGATTGCCGGCAGCACACCATACATTGATACCTTTCGTATCAAGAACAAGGATCCAGCCATCCACCCCGTCAAGATTTTTACGCAGGGTATCAAAGGACAACTTATAATTTGCCGTCACAAAGACGTCGGAAACCGATGTGGGTTGGCCGATGGCATATAAGCCGGGATCAACCCGGTATGCATCCCGCCTTATACCCATTCTTACCCTCACGGTTCCCAGATGATCTTTCATGCTGAGCCGCGCGGAAACACGAGGCAGTGCGGATGCCAGAGGGACCAGTTGGATATTCTGAAAATCAAGGTTCATATGCAGTTAGTTTTTTATGTGCGCCGGACTTCCCTGTAATTTACATCTCAGGCTCCGGATTCGTTATTTCATTTTTTTCATCAGCAGCAGGCCGTATCACAGCATCCGATCTGCCGTATGAAAGAATCCAGCAAGGTTTTCATCCGGTCAAGGTTTGACAGGTTGAGGCAATAATTGACCTTTGCCCCGCTGATCTCACCGCTGATCAGGTTCAGGTCTTTCAGTTCCTTCAAATGCTGATTGACGGTGGTACGGCTCAGGGGCAATTCGTCTGAGAGTTCACCCGTCATGCATACCTTTGACTCCGCAAGGTATCTGAGTATGGCCAGCCGCGCCGGATGACCCAATGCTTTGAAAAACGCAGAGGTCTCCTGCAAATCCTTTGTAAATAGTTCTTTTTTTGCCATGGTGATCGAATTATAAAGTATACAAGCATCCCATTTTTCAACCAAACAGGCTTCAGGTAGCTGATCATTGCTGATCGTTGCGAATCATTGCAGATCGTTGCTGATCGTTGCTGATCGTTGCGAATCATTGCAGATCGTTGCTGATCGTTGCTGATCGTTGCTGATCGTTGCTAATCATTGCAGATCGTTGCTGATCGTTGCTGATCATAACCCATTGCCCTTTGCATTGTTTTTTAAATCACGACGTAAAAATACGTCATTTTTTCAAATAACGTATTTTTACGTCACTTTTTTTTAAAAAAAATGCAAATATTTTTACAATTAATTGATATACAGATTAATAATTTAGCTCTATCGGCAGGTTTTGCCGGGTGAATAGGTTTTCCGACACAATTTTTTGTTTCACGATGGCTGATGTATGAAGTCAATTCTCTTCATCTGCAATGTGAAAAATATGCATAAATCGGTGTATGATGGGGGCAAGAAATATGACGATGGTACTCAAGAAGGCAATGCCGCTGTACAAAGCATAAAAGGATGAGAATATCTTGGCTGCACCCGTTTGCATTTCCGCAACAGGTCCCATGCCGGTTAAAATCATGCAGGCATTGTAAAAAGCATCAATCCAGGATAGATTTCCGATAAAATGGTAACCCGTGCAACCTATCAGCACGGAAAATATCACCAGCAGCATGGCAATAATAAAATACAGGCTCAGCCGCGCCAGAAATTCAGGATAGGGCTGAAGTGCCTTCCTTTTTTGTTCAAAAGACAGGAATTTATTTCTTTGTTTCATGGCAAATGGATTTCATGGGTCAGCCGACAACGATTAATTTTACCCCTAAAAATATCAAAATCCCCTGTTATTTCCGTTTTCAACCGGGTGATATTTTATTCTTTTAAAAGAATTATAACATCTTATATTTGTAAGTTTTTAACGCATAATGAACAGGTTAGAATTTAAATGTAATCCTCATGGACATTAAAGAGTGCATTCAGTTCGCCAACGCAAATCCTTTGTGTTTTCTTGCCACCACACAAGGGAATCAGCCCCGGGTCCGTGCCCTGGGTTTCTGGTTTGCTGACGAAACCGGCTTTTATCTTCAAACCGGTGAGGTCAAGGAGGTATACCGGCAACTGAAGAAAAATCCAAAAACGGAACTCTGTTTTTACCATCACGAAGGCACTATTGGCAAGATGCTCCGGATCGCCGGGGAGGTCGAATTTATGGAGGACCGCGCACTGAAGGAAAGGGTATTGCGTGAACGGCCTTTCCTGAAAAGCTTTGGTTTAACCGTTGACAGTCCCGGATTGATAATTTTCCGTATCGCCCATGGCAAAGCGCACTTCTGGACCATGGAGGACAACCTGAAACCAAAGGTATTCATTGAATTTTGATTGCTGCTCCTTATTCGTACTTTCTGATACCCTGTTTCAAAACCTATACCTAAAATAGTAAAAGGATGACATTAGCCGTTTTCAGAACTTTTCCGGTGATCAGGACTCTTCTGTTGGCCGGAGGTTCTGTGGCAGGATTCCTTGTATACTATGCCAGCAAAGCGCTTGCACGGATCGTAAACTTCCGGAAAAAAAACCTTGGAATCTCACCGGAAACGGCGAAAAGGCTGGATGTC
>JAGDMB010000348.1 GCA_017860375.1 Bacteroidota bacterium
GAATTCACCCTTGCCGGTAGATATGAAAGCCATTGGCAACCAGTTGATGGAAACGGGTTCAAATGGTTATGCCCTTCCTTTCGAAGTAATCAGTGTGTTGCTGCTGGCTGCCATGATAGGTGCCATAGTCATTGCGAAAAAGGGAAAAATGAAAAAAACAAACTAAACTATTTAGCCATGCTTGAAGGTATCCCCATGAAATATATTCTTATCGTAAGCACGTTCATGTTCTTTTCCGGAGTATGCGGATTTATCATCCGGCGCAACCTCATCACGCTGCTTATGTCTGTCGAGTTGATCCTGAATGCCGTAAATATAAATTTCCTGGTATTTAACCGTTACCTTTTCAGCGATAAGCTTCAGGGACATTTCTTTGCCCTCATTGTTGTTGCGGTTGCCGCGGCTGAGGCAGCCGTGGCCATTGCACTGATCATAAACATATACAGGAGATTCACAAACATCAATGTGGAGGATGTCAGCGAAATGAAATACTAACAAATCCGTTGCTTAAAAATGACAGGCATATTCAATTATTCGGCGATAATTCTTCTGCTGCCCTTATTTGTCTTTGCATTCACGGGCTTATTCGGCTCGCGTTTTAAACCCGGCTTTTCGGGCATACTGGGCACCACCGGATTGGGAATAATTACCTTTTTATCCTACCTGATAGCATACCGGTATTTTTTCGCACAGGGTCCCGTTGACGGTATATTCCCGAAACTTATTCCCTATAATATTCTGTGGCTTCATTTTACGGATAAGCTGTCCATTCACATGGGCATTCTTCTCGATCCCATTTCGGTAATGATGCTGGTGGTCATCACTACCGTGTCCTTCATGGTGCATCTTTACAGCATTGGATATATGCAGGGTGAGTCGGGCTATGTCAGGTACTATGCCTTTCTGTCCCTGTTCACTTTTTCGATGCTCGGGCTTGTGCTGGCAACCAATATTTTCCAGATGTATGTTTTCTGGGAACTGGTGGGTGTATCATCCTATCTGCTGATCGGCTTTTATTACAATAAGGCCTCAGCGGTGGCAGCTGCCAAAAAGGCATTCATCGTTACCCGCTTTGCTGACCTCGGTTTTCTCATTGGCATTCTGATTCTTTCCTATTATACGGGCACCTTCGATTTCAATCTGATAACCGGTTCCGATCAAAGCATTTTTGCAGGAGGTGCTTCGGTGACTTTCATGGGTATATCGGTATTCACCTGGGCTGCCTTGCTGATATTCATGGGGGGTGCAGGAAAATCCGCCATGTTTCCGCTGCATATCTGGCTCCCCGATGCCATGGAAGGCCCGACACCGGTTTCAGCCCTGATCCATGCTGCTACAATGGTGGTGGCCGGAGTATACCTTGTTGCCAGGTTATTTCCATTTTACACAACTCAGGCTCCCGATGTTCTCGAGGTAATTGCTTACGTGGGAGGATTCACCTCTCTTTTTGCCGCGGTTATTGCCTGTACTCAGTTCGATATCAAACGGGTGCTGGCCTATTCAACCCTTTCACAGATTGGTTATATGATGCTCGCGCTGGGTGTCTCGGGATACGGACATCACGAAGGGCTTGGTTTCATGGCATCCATGTTCCACCTCTTTAACCACGCCATGTTTAAGGCTCTTCTCTTTCTTGGAGCCGGTTCTATCATTCATGCGGTACACAGCAATTCCATGCAGGATATGGGAGGACTGAGAAAATATATGCCTATAACCCATATCACCTTTCTTATTGCCTGTCTTACCATAGCCGGGATGCCCTTCCTTTCCGCTTTTTTCAGCAAGGATGAAATCCTGGTTGCTGCCTACATGCACCATAAGTTGCTGTTTGGCGTTGAGTACCTTGTGGCCGGCATTACCGCCTTTTATATGTTCCGGTTATATTTCAATATCTTCTGGAACAACGACCGGCAGTACCATCATGAACCACACGAATCCCCTGCAGTCATGACCATCCCCCTGGTCGTACTTGCTTTTGGGTCGGTTTTTGCCGGATATCTTCCTTTTAGCCGCATGGTCACTTCCGATAGTATGCCATTCGATACGCATATGAACCTTGGTATTGCCATTCCATCGGTGTTGATCGGACTTGCCGGAATTGGTATCGCAATGATGATGTACTTCCGGAAAACCATGATACCCGATACCCTTATAAAAAACCTGGGCGCATTATACAGGTGGACATACCATAAGTTTTATGTAGATGAAATCTACCTTTTTATTACCAAAAAAATCATTTTTCGCTATATATCTGCACCCGTTGCATGGTTTGACAGGCATATCGTCGATGGATTGATGAATGGTATTGCCTGGACGATTGCTGCGGTTTCGCAGCGTATCAGGGGCTTGCAAACGGGACAGGTGCAGGAGTATGGTTTTGTCTTTGTTGTTTCAGCAGTGGGACTGGTCTTGCTTTTTATCTGGTTTCTGGTTTAGGGTTTAACGAAACTTATCTGGTATTTCAATGAATATCCTGACAATGTTGATTCTGATACCTTTTGTAACCATAATCGGACTTATGTTTACGAAAGATCTCAAGAGTGCCCGGGGGATTTCAGCCATTGGCATGGGCGCACAGTTAATTGTTTCGGTTGTGCTGGTGGTGCTTTACATTCAACTTCGCAAGGCCGGCGTTACCGATGATTTTGTTTTTCAATTTGATTATACCTGGTTCCCTTCACTCAATTTCCATTATTTCATCGGAGTTGACGGGATCGCCATTTCAATGATCTGTCTTACTTCCGTGGTAGTGTTTGCAGGCATCTTTGCTTCGTGGGAAATGGAATTCCTTTCAAAAGAATTTTTTATCTCCCTGATTCTTTTGGCTACCGGGGTATTTGGCTTTTTCATCTCGCTTGACCTTTTCACCATGTTTCTTTTTTATGAGCTGGCTGTTATCCCCATGTATCTGCTCATTGGTATCTGGGGAAGCGGCCCCAAGGAATATTCAGCCATGAAACTTACCCTGATGCTCATGGGAGGTTCGGCCGTGCTGATGGTGGGTTTGTTTGGACTCTATTTTAACTCGGCGCCCGACGGAGGCCCTTTCACTTTCAATCTGCTTCAGCTGGCCGCCATAGATTTTCCGATTGGCATACAACGGTATTTCTTTCCTTTCATATTCGTTGGCTTTGGCGTGCTGGGAGCATTATTTCCTTTGCATACCTGGTCTCCTGACGGCCACTCTTCAGCACCAACAGCCGTTTCAATGCTGCATGCAGGTGTCCTGATGAAACTGGGTGGATACGGATGTTTCAGGGTGGCCATGTTTCTCATGCCCGAAGCAACGAATGAAATGGCATGGATATTCATCATTTTAACCACAATCAGTGTTGTTTACGGTGCTTTTAGCGCAATCTGGCAAAAGGACCTCAAGTATATCAATGCCTATTCTTCCGTCAGTCATTGCGGACTGGTTTTGTTTGCACTTCTGATGCTGAATACTACTTCCATGACCGGCGCTATTATCCAGATGATATCGCACGGATTGATGACAGCCCTCTTTTTTGCCCTGATCGGCATGATATATGGCCGGGATTATTTAAAGTGATCCCCTTCCTTTCGGCAGCATATATAATTGCCGGACTTGCTTCACTTGGACTTCCGGGATTAAGTGGTTTCGTGGCGGAGATGACCATATTTGTCGGTGCCTTTCAACACCAGGATACTTTCCATCGTGTAGTCACCATTATCGCCTGTTCCTCCATTGTCATAACCGCAGTATATATCCTCAGGGTTATTGGTGTCCTGCTGCTGGGTGAAGTCAGGAAGGAAGAATACAATACGTTTAAGGATGCGTTATGGTATGAAAGGCTCAGCATTTATGCCCTTATTATTCCTGTCTTTGCTATCGGCCTCTATCCGCTATGGCTCTCAAATAATATCATCAGCAGCCTGCATCACATCATTGAAAGATTGACCATTATTCAATAAGAAAGTTTATGAATATCAGCCAGCTACTATTGATGAGGAATGAACTGTTACTGACAGTTCTGTTGCTGATTGTTCTCATGGTTGAAATATTCTCCGATACCCGTAATAGCAAGCTTGTCCTGTGGATTTCAATGACTGGGTTTTTTATGATAACCCTGACTGGATTTTTACCCTTAAAGGAAGGCAGTCTTTTTGGCGGCATGTACCAGACCAATCAAACCACATGGTGTATGAAAAATATTCTGAACCTTGGATTGCTGCTTGTATTGATGCAGTCCTGGAAGTGGCTTGAGCACGAAAGCAACGAAGGCAAGGTAAGCGAGTATGTGATGCTTTTGCTGTCTACCCTCATGGGCATGAATTTCATGTTTTCCTCCGGCGATTTCCTGATGATGTACCTCGGTCTTGAACTGGCCACCATACCCATTGCTGCCTTAGCAGCATTTGATAAATTCAGCAACCGGTCGGCAGAGGCAGGTATAAAGCTAATCCTTTCATCTGCGCTGTCAAGCGGAGTATTGTTATTTGGTATTTCCATCCTGTATGGCACTACCGGAAGCATTTTCTTTACCGATATCGCAGGCAAGGTTAGCCTCAACAGTCTTCAGACCCTTGGACTGATATTTTTTGTAAGCGGCATGGGATTTAAAATCTCGCTGGTGCCTTTTCATTTGTGGACTGCCGACGTCTATGAAGGTTCACCTATTGGGATTACATCCTATCTCTCAGTTGTTTCCAAGGGAGCTGCTGTTTTTACCCTGATCCTTGTTCTGTTTAAAGCATTTCATGCGATCATTATGATCTGGGAACCCTTGTTGTACACCCTTGCCGTTTCCACCATGACTATTGGTAACCTGTTTGCCCTTCGCCAGAACAACATGAAACGATTCCTTGCTTTTTCCTCCATCACCCAGGCCGGGTTTATACTGCTGGGTATAATGGGTGCCAGTCCGTTGGGAATGGCAACGGTAATATACTTCGTACTGATCTACGTGTTTACCAATCTTGCCGCGTTTGGAGTGGTGATGGCCATATCCAACGCTACGGAAAAGGAAAACATAGAGGATTATAAGGGACTCTACCTGACCAATCCAAAACTCAGCCTCGTTATGCTTCTTTCGATGTTTTCCCTGGCAGGAATTCCTCCGGTCGCTGGATTCTTTGGTAAGTTTTTCCTTTTCACTGCAGCTGCCAGCAAGGGATATTATATGCTTGTCTTTATTGCCGTCATCAATGCAACCATCTCCTTATATTATTACCTGCGGGTTGTAAAGGCCATGTTTATTGATAAAACAGAAACGCCGATCCCATACTTTAAAAGTGATTTCCCCATGCGGTTGAGCCTCATAATCTGTGTAGCCGGTATTTTTCTTATCGGATTCGCCAGTTTTATATACGAGTACATCCTGTCCATTAGCTTTGGAATCTAAATTTAAAATTGTAGTATGCCTCTCAATCAAGCAAAATACACCGTCGATATTATAGATGGAACGCGCTGCAGGGTTATTGAAAGCACAATCGATGAAAATCGTATCCGATTTCTAAAGGATCTTCTTTCCCTTAATAATTATGAGGTGAAGGTTGACAGGGATGCCGAGGGAAAGTACCGGATAGGAGTGACAGATGTGACATTTAATCCGGTAATTGCCGTATATGAGCGTAAGCTTAAATCAATGACAGGCCACTGGGTGACTCCTGCTTATTGGTTCTGTCCCGTTATCATGAAATAATCCAATTATCCCGGTGCAATTCCCTTCATTATGATCCGGTAATGTCCCTTGATAACTCTTTTAAAATTCACCCTGTAATGATCAATATATCTTTCCTTGCGAAGAATACTCTGCATTAAGCCCGCCATCTGGGACCACAAAATGATCACAATTTCATCCTCTGACAGATCATTCCGGATGGTTCCGTCTTGTTGTCCCCGGATCAAAACGTCACGCAGAACAGATAACGCAGGCTTCATCAATAAATTTGTTTCGCGAACCTCCTTTGACCTGGGACCGGTAACCTCGAAACGCATAATTAACTCAAAATGCCTTGGATACTCTTCCACAAAACGCACAAACTCATCTCCCAGGTCCGAAAGTTGTTCCCTCCCTGTACGTTCCGGTTTAAGAACAGTACTGAAACATTTGGTGAGCAAGCCCACTCCTTTTTCAGCAATGGCATACAGCAAATCGGTCTTGTTCCTAAAGTACAGGTAAAGGGTTCCTTTGCTTAGCTCAACCTTTTCTGCAACGTCATCCATGGTGCCTGTATCACCATTTTTGGCAAAAAAGATTTTTTCAGCGGCCGCCAGTATTTCTTTTCTTCGTTTTTGCTTTTCTCTTTCTTTACGTTCCGTAATTCCCATATTAGTATAATTCTATACAAATATAACAAATAAACCCGTACAATTTAAATGACTAATAGTCATTTTATATATATTAGTTATTTGTTTTTCTCGTATATATTGTTAAATTTGAAAAGATTTACCATACAGAATATACTGTGCATTTAATAAGTGAATCATGAATCCCTCAACCATCTCCCTTTCAAAATATCCCGATGTGAAGGAAGTATACAACAATCTGGACAAATTGATAAACCAACCCGTGCGACCTGTTGAAAGAGATAAAATGCAGGCCTACCTGGAATACTTTAATACGAATTGTCCAAAATCGAAGGAAATGATCCGCACCGCCATGAATTTTATTCCGGGAGGCGTGCAACATAACCTTGCATTTAATTACCCGTTTCCGCTTGTGTTTACAAAAGCCGAGGGTGCGTACCTGTATGATCTGGATGGAAACAAATACATCGATTTCATCAGGGCCGGGGGGCCTGCAGTTTTGGGCAGTAACAATCCAGTTGTCAGGGGAAAGGCGATTGAAGTGTTGAATGAGTGCGGGCCGTCCACCGGACTGTTCCATGAATATGAACTGAAAATAGCCGAGTTTATTTGCGGGCACATCCCGTCCGTCGAGCAGTTCAGAATGCTGGGCAGCGGTACAGAAGGAGTTATGGCCTCTATCCGGGTGGCAAGACTCGCAACCGGAAAAAAGAAAATAATAAAGGTGGGGGGCGCCTACCATGGCTGGAGCGACCAGATGGTTTACGGCATGCGCATCCCCGGTACCGGACGATTTGATGCACACGGCATTCCGCGCAGTTGTTCAAGACACACCCAGGAAGTTTTTCCAAATGACCTAAAGGCACTTGAAAGGAAATTACGATGGAATAAGATCAGGGGAGGCACCGCAGCGGTCATTCTCGAGCCTGTTGGACCCGAAAGCGGAACCCGGCCTGTCGATTTTGAATACAATAAGAAAGTAAGCGAACTATGCAAAAAGCATGGAGCCCTTCTTATTTTTGATGAAGTGGTTACGGCTTTCAGAATGGGTCTGTCCGGAGCCCAGGGGTATTATAACGTTATGCCGGATCTCACTGTTTTTGGAAAAGTTGTAGCCGGAGGCTATCCCTCAGCCGGTGGGTTGGGTGGTAAAAAGGAATACATGTCATACCTTGCAGCAGGTTTGCAGGGAGCAAAAAAGCGTGCAATGGTAGGAGGTACCATGGCAGCCAATCCGCTAAGTTCGGCTGCAGGGTATTATACCCTGCTCGAAATTGAAAAAACCGACGCCTGTGCAAAAGCCTGGCGGGCAGGCGATCGGTTGACACAGGGATTACAGAAACGGATCGGAAAATACAATTTGCCGTTTGTGGCATACAACCAGGGATCGATATGCCATCTTGAAACCTCTGCTACGATGTTTGTCAAAATAGATCTGAAGAGACCGTGGACACTTCCCGGGGCATTGAAGGAAATAAAAGCGAGGAAACACATGATGGAAGAAATGGGTGCCGCATTCATGGCGGAAGGGATAGTTACCGTGGCAGGCAGCCGCATGTATACCAGCGCAGCCCACACAGACGAAATAATCGATGATGCCCTGGCACGATTCGATAGAGTACTTCAGAATATAGAAACAGCAAAATAACGGCAAAATGGACAGGTATGTCATCTCCCATGACGTAGGGACCAGTTCTGTTAAAACCGCACTGGTAAGCAATGAAGGCAAGGTTATTGCACACCAAACGGCATCCTACCCTTTTCAGCATCCCAAACCCGGATGGGTAGAACAAAAACCGGAAGATTACTGGAATGGTGTGGTCAAAAACACACGGAACCTTATGG
>JAGDMB010000062.1 GCA_017860375.1 Bacteroidota bacterium
CTAAAGGAAACGGGTTCAGGTAAGCCTTTCATGAGGGTATAAAACCTTATGGCACCGGCCTGGCCATAGTTTTCCGCCCAGATAAAACACTTTTTCCTGCTTTCAGGGGGCAGTTCCTGATAGGTCCGGTAAACCATTCCGGCTAATTCCTCCCAGCCGGTCATATCGGCCCAGTCTTGCGGCAATTTGTGCACTTTTCCGTCTTCCCAGCGAAAGGGAGCAAAATTGACATACGGGCCTATTTTTTGCCCATATTTTTCCATTTTGTCCTGCTCAAGATATGGAAGTCCCAGCGGCAATCCGAAAAGGCCCATGGCAAAAAGGATAAGTACGATAAAGTATTTGACTGCTCTCAGCCGGCCTTTCCATTGCGTCCCGATCACAAATCCCCCTGCTGAGAATAGTACCGGGTAAAACCCGGCCATGTAATATGATTTTCCATGCGTGCAGGCTAAGAGAATGAACAATATACCATAGGCTGCCCCGATAAAGCGGAATTGTTTCAATCCGGGCGAAAACAACAGCATCAGCAGTCCGGCCACCCAAACCAGGAGAGCGGGAATATGCATAACCAGTTGATCCATGCTGAAGTTTAAAAGCCATGTCGGATCTGCCAGAAAAGGTTGGGTGCAACGATCAGGAGTGCAGCGAGAATTGCGATCCATGTATTGCGGTGAAGGAGAATTTTTCTGTGGGGGCTAAGAAGGAGTGATACCAACAGCGACACCAATAAAAAGCCGGTTGAATATTTGTTCAGGATCGCAATTCCGGAAACCACACCAAGCCAGATAAGGTAACGAGGTTCGGATCTTCGGGCAAGGATCATCGTGAGATAAATCAGCAGTGTCCAGAAAAGGACATCAAAACTAACCGGTTGAAACAGCGCATTGATGTGAAGAAAAGTGGGAGAAAGCAGGTAGGAAGCTCCCCCGATGAAGATTGCCCAGGTCTTTCCCCCCAGTTCTTTTACCATCAGAAAAACAATCATCAACGTCAGTACACCTGCAAGTGCCGGCATAAGTTTATAGGCAAAAATGGTATTGCCCAGAAGAATACTGGCTGTTTTTCCTGCAAATCCAATAAATGGGGGAACGGAAAGATATCCCCATGCAAGATGATCCTTCATCGCCATGTACAAAAACTCATCCCGGTGCGGCTCATACATGTTATAGGTCAGCAGGTGGGCTGTCAGTTTAAGTACCACCAACAGACCCATAATGATCCATTCATTCACCGAAAACCGCTTCATGGTGTGAAGGTCCTTCGCATTATTTTTTTATTTTATCCCGGAATACTTTTTCAAATTTTTCAATCTTCGGGGTTATGACAAACGTGCAATACGGCTGAGAAGTATTCTGATTGTAATAGTTCTGATGATCGTTTTTAGCTTTATAAAATGCTTCAAAAGGCACAATTTCAGTGACAATGGGATCGTTCCATATCCCGGCTTTCTCAAGCTTATCTTTGTATTCTGATGCCAGTATTTTCTGTTGTTCGTTGTGGTAAAAGATCACGGACCGGTACTGAGTTCCCGCATCGTTCCCCTGCCGGTTCAGTGTTGTAGGATCATGGGTTTTCCAGAATACCTCCAGCAATTCATCGTATCCGATAACCTGCGGATCATACTGAATCCGGCAGACTTCCGCATGACCTGTAGTACCGGTACATACTTCCCTGTAGGTTGGATTTTTAATATGTCCACCCGAAAATCCCGATTCGACGGAAATCACTCCGTTAAGGCGCTGAAAAATGGCTTCTACACACCAGTAACAACCGGCTCCAAAGGTGGCAGTGTCAATTCGTGATGGTATGGCTGTCATGTTTGCTTTGTTTCTTTCATTTAAATCCTGCTGAGAACAGGAACTTTGAAAATAAAATGCAACCGATAATAAAAACAGTACTTTGTTTTTCAATGATGTTCTTTTTCCTTTTAAACAAAGATAAATCTTTTATGTTTCCGCAAAAATGCAGAAATATCTTTCGGATTAAACCAAAAGATTGACCTGCCCAGAAAAAAAATACATATATTTCGCGGTATAATTTTACCCTATGCAAAGCACAATTATCAACAATAAGCTGCAGGTCATTCAAGGGGATGATCAGATTTACCGGTATATCGCGATCAACAACTGCACGCTTGATATGGATACACTGGAAAAGATGACACAGGTTGGTGATACCTGGAACGGAGAAAGGCTGTGTGCCAATCTGATCGATGTCCGTAACATGATGTTCATCGATTCAAAAACCCGGTCTTATGCAGCAGCCCAATACAGGCCTCATGTGGCTGGAACCGCCATTATCGTGGATTCGAAAGTCTCCAGCTATTTTGCCAATCTTTACCTGAAATTCAGTCAGCCAAAAGTTCCTACCCGTCTTTTTACGCGGGAGGAAGATGCCTTGAAATGGCTGCAGGAACAGATTCAGAGACGCATGAAAGCCTAATCTGCAAACCTGCCGGCCTGTTTTTCAGATCACCATGGGGTCATTTCATGTTGTGGTACACATTGGTGACGTCATCATCTTCCTCAAGTCTGGCCAGCAATTTTTCAACTTCTGCTTCCTGTTCGGCACTCAGCTCTTTCTGGTCTGTGGGTATGCGCTCAAATTCGGCACTTACAATTTCAAATCCTTTTTCCTCAAGGTATTTCTGTATGGGGCCAAAGGATTCAAATTCGGCGTAGATCAGGATATTATCCTCTTCGGCAAATACTTCCTGTACGCCGTAATCAATCATTTCAAGTTCAAACGCTTCCAGGTTCAGATTTGTTTTGTTTTTAACCCTGAACTGACATTTATGTTCAAACATGTAATCCACGCTCCCCGATGTTCCAAGGGAACCATTAAAACGGTTAAAATAACTGCGGACATTGGCAACGGTTCGTGTCGGATTATCCGTGGCTGTTTCCACGATAACCGCAATACCGTAAGGTCCGTACCCTTCGTATACCACTTCCCTGTATTCCGCCTGATCTTTTGATACGGCCCGTTTTATAGCTCTGTCAATATTGTCTTTCGGCATGTTGGCCGCTTTGGCATTTTGTATCAGTACGCGCAATCTTGGATTGCCCGCAGGATCAGGACCTCCGGCCTTGACAGCAATGACCACTTCTTTGCCAATACGGGTAAATGTTTTGGCCATATTGCCCCATCTTTTGAGCTTCCTGGCTTTCCGGAATTCAAATGCCCTTCCCATAGTAGGATGCTTTTTTACTCTTCTTCGGTTATGACTATTTTTTCAATCGTATCCCCCTGCCGTATCATGTCAATTACCTCAAGGCCTTCAACTACTTTACCAAAACAAGTATGCTGACGGTCAAGATGTTTTGTATTTTGCCGATTCAGGCAGATGAAAAACTGCGATCCGCCCGTATCTCTCCCTGCATGAGCCATAGACAGCACTCCCCTGTCGTGGTACTGATGGTTACCATTGAGTTCACATTTGATGGTATAACCGGGTCCGCCGGCTCCTGTTCCGTTTGGACAACCTCCCTGAATGACAAAATCAGGAATGACCCGATGAAAAGTCAATCCGTTATAAAAACCCTGCCGGGATAGCTTAATAAAATTGGCTACCGTACCCGGTGCATCCTGTTCAAAGAACGTAACTTTCATCAGGCCTTTTTCAGTATGGATCTCTGCTTGTTTCATAAAATGCTTCCTTTATTTCAGACTTTAAGACCGGCAAAAATACAATTATTATCCTTATTATTGCTCTGCATGAGGCAAGAATAGAAGTGAGTCCGATAAAAGCAAAAGAATTGCCTGCAGTCGCAGGAAGGGATTTCAGTCCCGAATGGCTTGTCCGCACTTCGCGCAGCCGGGGTCCGGGTGGCCAAAATGTGAATAAAGTAGATACAAAGGTTGAAATTCGCTTCCATCCTGCCTCTTCTCATATATTGTCTCTTGCGGAAAAAGAATTGCTGCTGGCGAGATTAAAGAAGAAACTGACGGATGATGGATTTCTGATAATCACTTCCCAAACGGAACGTTCCCAGGTAAAAAACAAAAAAGCCGCAGCAGATAAATTTTACCGTATCCTAAATCAAATGCTTACACCGAGGAAAGCAAGAAAACCCACCGGACGTACCGCTGCTTCCAAAGAAAGACGTCTGGAAGGAAAGAAAATAAAGGCGGATAAAAAAAGCCTGCGAAAAAAACCTGCATGGTAAATGCAGGTTCTTCAGAGGCCGACGATAATGAGGTGAATTTTATCTTTTCTTAACCTGAAATCCACCAAAGACTGTATTGGCTTCAATCCTTAAAACAGGGGGCTGATTGTAACCCTTGTTGCTGTATTCCGATTCTCCAAACGCGGTTGTGTTTCCGTCCGGCATCTTGCTGCCAGCAAATACGGTGTGGGCCTTTATTTCCAGCGGAATACTGTCACCGATCAGCACTTCACTGTTACCAAACACGGTATTCATTTTAACGCTTACCTCTTCATCCTGGGAATATTCAAAGTTTCGGAGGTCATAAATTCCATTACCGAAAATGACGTTGTACTCCTTTCCGCTTTCGACACGGGTAATGGTACGCTGGCTGAAAATCACCGTTTGTTCATCGCCGGCATCGGAAAACAACCGGAAATCCTTTCCAATGAATATTCGGATACCCAAATAGATCAGGAAAAAGGCGAATAGGAATTTGAAGAAGGGAAAATCAACATGAAAGACAACTTTAAGGATGAGGCTTAATCCAATCAGGATTAAAATAATTCCCCAGAAGATACTGCTGCTCATTTTCATTTTCTTTAAATGTTTAACAATTATGCCTCAAAAGTATTGCAGATGGTTTAGTTCCCCGCCGGGAAATCGGCAAACGGGGTGTATAAATCGGCAGATAACCGATTTAAATGGTCAGAGCGATCATTTCTTTCTTCCAGTCATGATGGCAGCACAGGCAAAGTGAAGAAAAAGGTGCTGCCTTTTCCGGGTTCACTGTGAACTCCGATGAAACCGCCGTTCATTTCAATGAATTCCTTGCAAAGCTGGAGGCCAAGTCCCGATCCTTTCTCATTGTTGGTACCATAAGTGGTAAAATGAAACCGGGGATCGAAAAGTTTTTTCTGGTCATCCGGATCAATTCCCACGCCGTTATCCGTAATATCCACTCTGACAAAGTTCTTTTTATTTTCATCCAGGGACTTGATTGCAATAAGGATCTCACCCCCGTTAGGCGTGAATTTAACCGCGTTCCATAAAAGATTGCGAATTACAATGGCAACCTGCTCAGGGTCAAAATACGCCATTGTTTTATTCATGGGAAGGTTACGGATGGAAATGTTCTTATTACTGGCTTGGTTCTGACTCAGCAAGATGGCATTGGTGATGAGTTCCGTTATGTCTGCTTTTTCGGGTTTGCTGGAAAGCCGCCCCGATTGATTTTTTGCCCAGAGCAAAAGATTTTCGAGAAGGGAAAATGCCTGTTCGGAAAGATTGGCGATATCCTTTAGCAGCATTTTTACATCATCGCCAATTTCCATTCCCGATATCAGAAATGCATCAATGTACGTCTTGATATTGCCCACCGGATTGCGCAGGTCATGCCCGATTATTGAAAATACTTTATCCTTCAGGGCACTGTTTTCTTCCAGCATTTTCTTTTGACGTTGCAGGGTAAGATGCGTTCTGACCCTGGCAATCAATTCGTTTTTATTGAAAGGTTTTGTCAGGTAATCCACTGCACCGGCTTCAAATCCAAGCACCACGCTTTGTATATCGGTTTTTGCGGTAATAAAGATTACAGCCACATCCGCAGTTTCCGGTTTTTCCTTAATCCTTTTGCAGACTTCAAATCCATCCATTTCGGGCATCATGATATCCAGCAACACCAGATCGAAATGCTTTGAATCAAGCCATTCCAATGCTTCTTTCCCGCTGGTCGCAAATTCAATTTCAAGCGGTTCCTTTTTAAGAATACTGCCCAGCAACTGGATATTTTTGGGCATATCATCCACTATCAAAACACTCGGATTATTCGGCTTCATTTACCTCGCTTTTAAGTTGGTTAAGGATACCCGGGAACTTTGCAAGTCTTTCCCGAAGCGTTTCGATATTGAATTCATCAAGGGAAGTGATCAGTGAATTGCCGTAGTCGAATAAAAGATCGTTACGATTCGAAGCTCCCAACTCGCGGACCCGGTTTGCAAAAATCCGGATTTCCTTCAGGGGCTGCTTGGTAAGGAAGCCTTCCCATTGAGAATAAAGATGGGTCTGCAATTCGCCAAGAAGAGAAACGATAACGCCATCGCGGCTGCTTTTTTCTTCCACCTTCACAGAATCGGCACTGTCAGGCTCCGAATCGGTTATATGCAGCAACTGATTGATTTGTCTCATCATCGAATGAATGTCGCAGGGCATAATAAGAATTAAATCAGCAATTCTCTTCGCTTCATCGTGCACCTGCATGCTGAGTGTTTCGGTAAGCAAAACTAGAGGCAGATCTTTCAGCCGGGAATGTTCCTTAAAATAATGCAGTTTTTCATTGATAATGCTATGATCAAGGCCGGTCACCACAAACACGGCAATAATATCGTTTTGATCAGGAGAAGGATTGCGGTAGAAGGTAAAGAATTCAATGAATCCAAACATGGGCATAAAATCTTTGTAATCCGAAAGGAATCTTCCGGTAAAATCCTGAAGCAGGATTTTTTTTCTGCCTGTTTCGGCTTTCTTCGAATTCAGGTTCAGTTCAGGAGTTAAAATTTCCTCCTGGACTTCCACATCCGGCAAAATGATCGTAAAATTGCTCCCCCTGCCCACGATACTGTCCACAAAGATCGAACCCTTCAGGGCTTCAACAAGCTTTTTTGTAATGGGGAGACCAAGACCTGTACCTTCATATTTCCGGGTATCCATCTGTGAGTGCTGTCGGAATGATTCAAAAATCAGATTATAGGCTTCTTTCGGAATGCCTATTCCGGTATCGGCAACCGATATTTTCATATTGATTGTGTTCGGTCCGGACCCCTTTTCAAAATCGATTTTAACGGTAATCTGTCCTCCATCATTCGTAAATTTTACGGCATTGCCAACCAGGTTGATCAATATCTGCCTTAGCCTTGATTCATCAGAGTATATGTAGGAAGGGAATGACGGATCGATCCATTCAACATACCGCAGGTTCTTTTGGATTAATCGCAGCGAAAAGATCTGACGGATCTCATCCAGCAATTTCTTAAGATCAAGAAAATCAAAGTGAAGAGACAATTTACCTGCCTCGATCTTGGACAGGTCCAGGAGATCGTTGATGAGGGTAAGCAGATTTTTTCCGCTGGTTTTAATCGCATCCAGGTATTGTTTTTCTGTTTCCTGTGTAATGGAATCTTCAAGCAATTCCGTAAAACCCAGGACGGAATTCAGGGGAGTACGGATTTCATGACTGATATTGGCGAGGAATTCGCTCTTTGATCTATTGGCCACTTCGGCAAGGTTTTTGGCTTTTTTTAACTCTTCCAGTACATGAACCCTGTCCGTAATATCAAAGATGACACCTTCAAGGCAAACTACTTTCCCATCCTGGTCAAAGACAGGTCTTCCGGTTTTCGAAACCCATTTTACCGTATTAATGCGCGAAACAATCCGGTATTCTATACTGTATTGCTGAAAGTTTTCAATTCCTATGCTTATCGTATCCATCACCCGTTCCCTGTCATCAGGATGAATAATACTGGCGTAACTGATCTTCTGGTTGTGGATAAAATCTTCTGCTTTATAACCCGTAAGATCCTCAATGGCATTGCTGATATAGAACATAGTCCATTCTTCGTCAAAGGCACAACGGTATATGACTCCCGTGATATTGGAGATCAGCGATCTGTATTTTTCCTCACTCAGTTTGAGGGCATCTTCAGCCAGTTTTCTGCCGGTGATATTTTCCTTTATGGCAATGTAGTGAATTATTTGTCCGTCTTTGTTCTTGACGGGGGTAATGGTGGCATATTCCCAATATATCTCCTTCTTTTTGTTCATATTCTGAAATTCACCCTGCCACTGGTTGCCGCTTGAAATAGTCTTCCAGAGCAGCTCATAAAACGACCGGGGCTGATACCCCGACTTCAGTATGCGCGGATTTTGGCCCATGGCTTCTTCTGCAGTGTAGCCGGTTGTCAGCGTGAATGCATGGTTCACATATTCAATAGCACCCTCGGGATTGGTAATGACCACCACATTCGCACTTTGTTCGAGCGCCATGGAAAGGACATTGATTTCTTCCAACGTTTTATTTTTCAGGGAAGGACTTCGTTTCATATGCGATTAACGGAAATGCGTTCTTCTTTTAAAATTACCCTAAATCTTTGGTTTTTCATAAAAAAGGCCGTCTCAAATGGGAGACGGCCTCTGTTTTGTAAAGAATCCGCTATTCAATGACAACAGAATATCCGTCAGTCTGAAGATTTTCTGCAACGCTCTGTGCATATTCATAGTCAAAATAAACCTTTGGCTTGTGCTTGGCAAATACAGGGTAACGGCCAACGGCATCCTCTGAATTTAAATAATTGTACCCGACCAGATACAAATCCGATCCGGCCAGCTTAACTTTAAAAACAGGCCTGTGTTTGCATAATTCCATTACTTCAATCAGCTCAAATTTTGTTATTTCCGGTTCCTGTTTGAGTTTGACCGTTTTAATGATCTCATCGCTGAAGGGTTCCTTGGTGAAATGCAAATCAAAGTTTTTCACATAACACGATAACACAATCGATTCATCCTTAATAACAGCCGGTTTATTTTCATCGCCAACAAGTCTCACATTGATTCCAAATCTAGAAAAAAGACTTTTCAACCTTTTGTTTCGCCTGATTACCATTTCTTCCAACGACTCATTTTTTCTCATAAAACAACAGTTTTTAATTAACCCCTTTGTATTCAGGATATTTTTTCAGATGCCAAAAATAGATAAAATTTATTTGATTCAACTTCTCTGGATTATATGATTTATATCATATCCTTCCCGGGCTTTAACCGCAATGGTTGATAGAGTCTAAATTATAAATAAAAAACAATTATCCGGATGAAATGCGTCATAAAAATTACCTGTTTTTCTTTCATCTTTGTTCTTTGCTCCCTTATCTTTATGGCCATGTATACCATCGTGGACATTGAAACTACAGGAGGCAGCCCGAATACGGAAAAGATCACCGAGATTGCCATTTTATTGTATGACGGAGAAAAGGTTATACAGGAATATTCCACACTGATCAATCCCGAAAAAGAGATTCCCTATTATATTACCGCACTGACCGGCATTACCAATGAGATGGTTGCGACGGCACCCCGGTTTTATGAAGTGGCCCGCGAGATTGTGGAATTGACAAAAGACCATATTTTTGTTGCGCACAATGCAAGTTTTGATTATAGCTTCATTAAAAGTGAGTTTAAGCAGCTGGGATACGAATTTAAACGCGATCAGCTTTGCACCGTCAGGCTTAGCCGGAAACTCATTCCGGGACTCAAATCATACAGCCTGGGGAACCTCTGTGATTCCCTTAATATCCGTATCCGGAATCGACACAGGGCTGCCGGTGATGCACTGGCAACAGCCCGACTGTTTGATTACCTGATTCGGCTGGAGAAGAGCAGCAAACTGTTCGAAAACAAGGATGAAACCTTGTTTCGGGGCCTTCATCCTGATTTTGATAAAAACCAGCTGTTATCTATTCCTGAGGAAACCGGTGTGTATTATTTCCTGAATGAACACCATGACATTATTTACATCGGTAAAAGCACAAACCTCCATAAAAGAGTGCTTTCGCATTTGAGCAATAATTCCAGTCACCAGACCATGCAAATGAAAGAAAGTATCGTTACCGTGAGCGTCGATACTACCGGCAGTGAACTCGTGGCATTACTTAAAGAGTCAGATGAAATAAAGCGTTATAAACCATTATATAACAGGGCTCAAAGATGGTCAGTTTTTACATTTGGACTCTTTGCGTATACCAATACCAACGGATATACCTGTTTTAAGATTGACCGGAACACGGAAAAATCAGGGTTGCCTATTAGTTGTTTTAAAAGCCTTAGAGAAGCCAGGGAAGAAATGCACAGGCAGGTTCAGATCAATCAGTTATGCCAGAAGCTATCCGGACTTTATGAATCGGCAGGGGCGTGTTTTTACTATGCACTGAA
>JAGDMB010000349.1 GCA_017860375.1 Bacteroidota bacterium
GGACTCATTCATACCGCAGGTTTTCAACCGGATTGGTAAATACAACCTTCAGTACCTGTGAACTGATGGTCAGCCCGGCTACCATAATGACCAGCGCAAGGGGAAGAAGGAACAGACCTGCACCGATATCCATTTTGGTGGCGAAAGAATCCAGCCATTTATTTATCCCGAAAGAGCATACAACCAAAGCGATCAGGAATGAAACCAGGATGAGAACCAGGAACTCCCGGGCAAATAAATAAAGAATCCTCGCCGTTCCGGCTCCCAGGATATTCCGGATGCTTATTTCCTTGGTGCGCTGAAGGGTCATGAAGGAGAAAAGCCCGAAGATCCCCAGGGCAGTTACAAAAACCGCAAGCAGGGAGAAGATCCCGAACACCCTGCCCACCATCTGATCAGCCTTATACTGCTGGTTGAAATAATCATCCAGGAAGAAAGACTCAAAAGGATTTCCTGGGAAGAATTCATGGTACAGCTTCTGAATCTGTCTTACCGATGCCCTTGTGTTTTCGGCATTCAGCCTGAAGGCAAACATACCCCTGACTCCCCTGCCATACGGAAGCAATCGGTATATGTGGGGTTCATAGGCTGCCTTCGGGGATTGCTGATGATAGTCCTTCATTACGCCGATGACGGTATAAATGACATCCCAGTAATTGACCTGCTGACCGATGGCGGAAGCGGCATCCGGAAATCCCATCCATTTTACGGCAGTTTCATTCAGGATTAGTGCCACAGTATCGGAGGGAAAATCCATGGAGAAATTCCGGCCTTCAATAATCTCGGTGTGAAACAATCCGACAAAATCATAATCCACCCCCACGATCTGGTAGTTTTTACTTTCATCGGACCCTACCGGATGAATTCCTCCTGCGTCCCAGTATATCTGTCGTCCCGGTACCTCAGTAACCACGCACATATCCGAAATGTCCGGCTGTTTAAGCAATTCCTGTTTGAACACTTTTACCTTGCCCTGAAAGGCTTCATCCCTGACCCGGAGCGGCTGGCTTTTTAAAAACGATATTTGCCGGAATACGGCGAAAGTAAAGGTGAGCAGGCAAAGAGCCATGGTAAACTGGAATACGACCAGCACCTTGCGCAGGTTTAGTCCTTTCGGCTTATTTCCCAGATTGCCTTTTAATACAACCATGGGCCGGAAAGAAGACAAAAGGGCGACCGGATAGAATCCCGAAAGAAACACACCGGCCAGCAGCAAAAATGCCATTACCGGCCAGAACCATTTCTGATGCCAGAGGCTGTAACTGAGCGGGGTACCGGTGAGGGCGCTGAAATGGGGAAGAAGGAATTCGAGCAATAACAGGGTAAGGATCACGGCGAACAGGTTGATGAGGATCGTCTCCATAAGGAACTGCCGCATCAGTTGCGGCCGCGAAGCTCCGACCACCTTGCGCAGGCCCACTTCTTTTGCCCTGGTCAGGGACCGTGCAGTGGAAAGGTTAATATAATTGACCCAGGCGATACCGATAATGAAAAGGGCGATGGCAAATAAAAGATAAACCACGGTCTTGTCACCGTTGACCTCGTATTCCTGCTGGTAATGCGACGAAAGATGAATTTCTGCCAGCGGTTGCAGGGGAAGGCTCAGGGTCAGCTTGTAATACCGCAAAGCCTCACCGAATTCCTTGTCCGCGATCTCGTCCAGTTTCTTCCGGAAGGCAGCAATATCGGTTCCTTTCCGGAAAAGGATATAGGTGAAAGCGCCCGAATCCCCCCATGAATCATCGTAGTCGGCTCCCAGCAGATCAAGCAGGCTGGCCCATGGCATTACGATATCGAATTTTACATGCGAATTCCCGGGAATATCTTCGAAGATACCGGTTACCCGGAACTCCATCTTGTTGTCAAGCCGGATTGTCCTCCCCATGGGATCCTCATTCCCGAAGTATTTTTTCGCGGTCGATCGGGATAAAAGGACTGTATTGGGCTCGCGGAGGCTTTGTACGGGATCGCCTTTCAGAAAATGGAACCGGAAGATTTCAAAGAATTCCGGCTCAGCAAAAAACAGCTTCTCTTCAATGAACCTCTGTTCAAGAAAAGATACCGACGCCGGGTAACGGAAGATGCGGGCGACCTTTTCCGCCTCGGGCATCATTTGTCTGATCTTAAGTCCTGCAGGCGGACAACAGGATGCAAAGCGAACCGATTCTCCGTCCTCACTGTATCGTTCATAGCGCAACCGGTAGATACGGTCATAATTTTCATGGAATCGATCATAACTCTTTTCAAAGCTCACATAGTGGAGGATCACGATGCAGGCTGTCATACCGACGGCAAGGCCCAGTATGTTGATAATGGTGAACTGCCTTATTTGCAGAAGGTTCCGGAGGGCGGTCTTGAGATAATGGATAAACATATAGGACCGAATGAAAGCGCTTTTTTCTAAAACGGATATGAAGATAGAAAAAAAACAAATAAGGTATAAAAAATATAGTAAAAATATTTAATTTAGCAGTAATTAGTATGGAAATATGCCTTTTGAATTTGATGAAAATAAGAGTATTTTGAACAGAAAAAAGCATGGCATTGATTTTATTGAGGCGCAAAATCTTTGGAATGATCCGGAAAGGGTCATCATTCCGGCAAGGGAGATGGACGAAATCCGGAATATGATCATCGGCCGGATTGAAAGAACAGTATGGTCAGCTATATATACTATACGAAAGGAAAACATCAGAATCATATCCGTAAGAAAAGCAAGGGAAAATGAAAAAGAAATATATGAAAGCCTCTGAATTTGACCGGCTGTTTGAGGCCGGAGAGGATGTGGCTGGGTATCTTGACAAGTCACGTATCAATAGGCCCGGCCTTGAACAGCGACGCATTACGGTGGACATACCTGCCTGGATGGTGTATCAACTCGACCGTGAGGCCATACGCCTGGGCATCACCCGGCAGTCGGTTATCAAAATGTGGATCGCGCAAAAGATCGCGGAAAAAACGGTGTAAATCAGTCGCATGAGCTTGCTGACAAAGGATTGCAGAAATACTTTCATTTTACAGCCTGCAAATACTATCTTTATCCGCCTGATTGAAAAACTATGCTCAATTACCTCTCGGTTGAAAATGCTTCAAAGTCATTCGGGGAACTAATCCTTTTCGACCGTATTACATTTGGCGTGGATGAGGGACAGAAGGTTGCTCTTATCGCGAGGAATGGTGCCGGTAAAACCACCCTGCTGAATATTATTGACGGCAAGGATACATTTGATAACGGAAACTATTATATCAACCGAGACATTAAAATCGGCTACCTCGAACAGGATCCGCAGTTCGATCCAGCTCTCACCCTTTTCCAGGCTGTATACGGAGCCTCCGGTGAGCTGATGGAGACCGTGCGGAATTATGAGCTGGCCCTGCATCATCATGACACGAGAAAGTTGGAAGCAACCACCGCTCAAATGGATTTCCACAATGCATGGGACTTTGATGCCCGAATTAAGCAGATGCTGGGAATCCTGAAGCTTGACGATGAAGAACAACGGGTGGGGGAGCTGTCGGGCGGGCAGGTGAAACGCCTTGCACTGGCCGTAGCACTGATTAATGAACCCCAATTTCTTATTCTCGACGAACCAACCAACCACCTCGACCTGAACATGATCGAGTGGCTCGAAGAATATCTTCTGAAGTCGCAGATCACCCTGCTGATGGTCACCCACGACCGGTATTTTCTTGACCGGATCTGCGATGTGATCATCGAGATTGATGAAAAGACATTGTATGCCTACAAAGGCAATTACTCGGCATACCTGCAAAAACGGGAGGAACGCCTGCAGAATAAGGCGCAAATGGCCGAAAAAGCCAGGAATCTCATGCGTACGGAACTCGAATGGATGAGGCGCATGCCAAAGGCAAGGACTACCAAAGCCAAATACCGCATTGACGCCTTCTACGACCTGAAAAAGCAGTCGGAATACCGCCGAAGGGACGACAGGGTTGAGATCAATGTAAAGACTTCCCGGCTAGGCAAAAAAATACTGCAGCTCGAAAACATAACGAAGAGATTCGGCGATACGGTCATTTTCGACCGGTTCTCTTATACCTTTTCCCGCGGGGAGAAGCTTGGCATCATCGGACGCAACGGGGTAGGGAAGACCACTTTCCTTAACCTAATCACAGGACTGATGGCTCCCGATTCCGGAATGATGGAACCAGGAGAGACCGTGGTATACGGCTATTACCAGCAGCAGGGTCTTGAATTCAAACCCGGCCGGCGGGTCATCGATATCCTGCGCGATATCGCCGAAGTGGTCACGCTTGGAGATGGCCGCCAGGTGACGGTTTCCCAGTTTCTCAACTATTTTCTTTTTCCTCCCGAAATGCAGTACGTGCAGGTGGAAAAACTGAGCGGCGGCGAAAAGC
>JAGDMB010000350.1 GCA_017860375.1 Bacteroidota bacterium
GATCAGCTTTTCAAGCAGCTCAAAAAGGGCTTTGTTGTAATCCCCGTTATCGACAAATTTCTGGTAGATCCCGGGCTCTTTTGTTTTTTTGTGTTCCAGCAGCCAATTGGTGACATTATTATAGGCAGATACAATAAAAATCCGGTTGTAGTAATAGCCATCCCGGCAGGGACCGATGATAATATTCTGCAACACATCCTGAAATTTTGTCATGGAAGTTCCGCCTATTTTCTCAACGGTAAGCATAGTGCATAAATTTTAAATTTGTATGCAAATTCATGAAATCAGCATAACAAAAATATTGTTTTTTCGATCGGTTCGGATTGTTATGGTAAAAAATTCAAAAAATGAATCAATTTGGCTTCATGCAGATCGGCGATGCCGGCCTTACTTCATTACCATCCGGAATACCGGCAGGTAACCGCGGAACTGGCCCTGGCTGTCATGGGTTTCATATCCGAGGACGAGGGAGGAGACCTTCTTGGTAAAGGTCACCTTGTCGGGGTTAAGGTACCAGCTTTCAATGAATTGTACTTTACCGATCTTATCGCGGCTGAATCCTTCCACTTTTTCTCTATTTTTCAATTGCTTCACCGTCAGCATCTCGTTGGTGTCAAAATCATATACCCTGGCTTTTCCGGAATAGGCCATTTCAAAGACCTCATCCACAAGTGTATTCCTGTGCATCCCTTTCAGGCATTCCTCGGCCCATGCATCATTGGGGTCGTTGTTTTTGATGACGATATCCTGGATGATCCTTTCGGCGACCAGCACCCCTGCGGCGGTATCGGCAGGAATAGAGACTGCAATTCCCGGTTGAAAAGATTCCGCGTTCTTCCGGCAGGAGATCAGCAGGAATAAGGCAATTGGCAGTAAAAAGATTGACTTGTTCTTCATGGCTGTCGGGTTTTTACCGGTTAAACAGAAGTCTCATTCCCGGTGGTGCATCGGGAAGGCGATCATTTTCAAAAACCAGGTTGCCGTTTACAAAAGTGTGGGTAACCTTAGCGCGAAAAGTTTTCCCTTCGAAAGGTGACCAGCGGCATTTGTACAGGATATTGTCCGGGCCGACGGTCCATGGTTTGTTAAGGTCAACCAGCACAAGATCAGCGTAATATCCTTCGCGGAGATAGCCCCGTTCCGCAATTTTAAAAATATCGGCCGGAGCATGGCACATCCGGTCAACGATCATTTCCAGCGAAAGCATGTCCATCCGGTAAAATTCCAGCATGATACTCAGGGAATGTTGTATCAGGGGACCGCCGGAAGGGGCTTTGAAATAGGTATTCCCTTTTTCTTCCAGGGTGTGGGGCGCGTGATCGGTGGCCACCATATCGATCGTTCCGTTTTTCACGGCATAAATAAGGGCATTGCGGTCTTCTTCCGTTTTTATGGCGGGATTCCATTTGATACGATTCCCCAGGTTCGTGTAATCTGCGTCGCAAAAGACCAGGTGATGCACGCAAACCTCGGAGGTGATCTTTTTACGGATCCGGGGAGTGGTATTTTCAAACAGCGAAAGTTCGTCGCGGGTAGACAGGTGGAGGATGTGCAGGCGGGCATTGAATTTTTTGGCCAGTTCTACGGCGCGGGAAGAGGATTTAAAACAGGCTTCGGCGGAGCGGATGGCCGGATGGAATTGAACCGGGACATCTTCCCCGTATGTTGAGCGGAAGGCGGCGGCATTCCTTCGTATAATGGTTTCGTCTTCACAATGAACGGCCAGCAGCATAGGTGATTGTGAAAAAATGCCTTCCAGGGCCCGGGGATCGTCCACCAGCATATTACCGGTAGAAGCACCCATAAAGATTTTAATACCGCACACCTTTCTGGGATCGGTAAGCAGAATTTCCTCAAGGTTGTCGTTTGCGGCACCCAGGTAAAATGAGTAGTTTGCGACGGAGACCTTTGCGGCACGGGCATATTTTTCCTCGAGCAGCGATTGTGTGAGCGTCTGGGGCAGGGTGTTGGGCATGTCCATGAATGAGGTAACCCCTCCGGCTACCGCAGCTTTCGATTCAGAAGCAATATCCCCTTTGTGGGTAAGTCCGGGCTCACGAAAATGCACCTGGTCGTCGATGACGCCCGGAATCAGTATCTTTCCGGTGGCATCCAGTTCCACCGTACCTTTCGGGACCTTTACGGCTTCTTCTGACCGGAAGATTCTTTCGATCCGTCCTTCGCGCATGAAAAGGCTGCCGTTAAAAGATTTCCCTTCATTCACAAGGAGGGCATTCCGGATACAATACCTTTTCATGACCGTGTCATTTTTTTATAGGGGTGATAAAGGCTTCGGATCTTCATTGTTAATACGCCCCAGAAAGCTTCATTAAAGATGCCGCCCGACATTTTAGACGCCCCTTGCTGCCGTTCTGTGAAAATGATGGGGATTTCAACAAGGTCAAACTGCATTTTCCAGGCCGTGAATTTCATTTCTATCTGGAAGGCATATCCTTTGAACCTTATCCGGTCGAGATCCATGGCTTCGAGCACCCGCCGGTGGTAGCATTTGAATCCGGCTGTTGCGTCACAGATCTTCATGCCCGTGACCAGGCGTACGTATTTGGAGGCAAAGTACGACATCAGTACCCTTCCCATAGGCCAGTTCACTACGTTTACACCCGATACGTAGCGTGAGCCGATCGCAAGATCAGCACCTTTGAGACAGGCATCGTGCAACCGCACCAGGTCATCAGGGTTATGGGAAAAATCAGCATCCATCTCGAAAATATACGTATACTCATTTTTCAGGGCCCATTTGAATCCGGTGATATAGGCTGTGCCGAGGCCGAGTTTCCCCGGTCGCTGCATCAGGTGCAGACGGTCAGGGTTGCCCTCCTTCTGCAGCGACTGAACGATGGCAGCTGTGCCATCAGGAGATCCGTCATCGATGATCAGTACATCAAATTCCCGGGGAAGGGAAAAGATCGTACGGATCATCTTTTCAATGTTTTCTTTTTCGTTGTATGTAGGGATAATTACAAGTGATTTTTCCACTATTCGGCAGGATTAATTTTTTTCGAAGATATAAACTATTTCGTAAAAAAAGGAAGGAATGAGGAGTGGAAGGAGGGAATGATGGTGGAGGGGATTTAGGTTTTGCCCTTCCTGTAATAATCGGATGCCGACAACGGCATAAATCAGTCAATTTGGTAGCCTGTCAACCTGTAAATCTGTCAACCTGTCAATCTGTAAATCTGTTAATCTGTAAACCTGTTAATCTGTCAATCTGTAAACCTGTAAATCTGTTAATCTGACAACCTGTTAATCTGTTAATTTGTCAACCTATAAATCTGTTAATTTGTCAACCTGTTCCCTTCCGATCCTTCAAATCCTCAATCCCTCAACCTTTATGAACTTTTCCAGGGTACCAGTGCACTTGTTTTTCTGGCATATTCGGCGTAGCCCGGATTTCTTTCCAGCATTCTCTTATCCATCATGGGGGCGCTGATGAATGAGAACATAAGGATCATGGCTGCAGGACCGGCAAGCGTATAC
>JAGDMB010000351.1 GCA_017860375.1 Bacteroidota bacterium
GCGATCCTTGCTGCATTGTACACGGCCATGTTCGCAACGCCGAGGTGGAAGGAGATCATTAAACCCGTCATTGAACTACTGGCGGGATTCCCCTCCGTGGTAATCGGATTCTTTGCCCTTACGGTGCTGGCTTCCTTTTTTCAGGATATTTTTGGCTACGGGAGCCGCCTGAATGCCTTTGTAGGGGCTATAGCCATGGGACTGGCTGCCATTCCTATTATTTACACGCTTACCGAAGATGCGCTCACTGCCGTGCCCCGCACCTATACGGAAGCAAGCCTTGGTCTGGGCGCAAGCATCCGGCAAACCGCATTTTCTGTAATCCTGCCGGCCGCCACCCCGGGAATATTTGCAGCCATAATTCTGGGCATCGGAAGGGTATTTGGTGAAACCATGATTGCCCTGATGGCTACCGGCAATGCAGCACTAATCTCCGCCAATCCTTTTGATTCCGTGCGGACCTTATCGGCAACCATCGGAGCTGAAATGGCCGAAGTGGTATTCGGCGACACCCATTACAGTGTCTTGTTCCTTATCGGTTCCCTGTTGTTTATTTTCACCTTTACCCTGAATGCCATTGCCGAATTTTATTTCAAGAATAAACTGGTAAAACGTATCCAGGGGAAATAAACCGTACAGATGCAGGTAAAAAATAAAATACCGGTTTTAAGCAGGGTCGTTAAAGACGGTGTGGTAAAATCGCTGACTGGCCTTACCGCGCTGGTGATCATTTTCATTATTGTTGCGATCCTGGTGATTACCATTGCCGGCGGTTGGAAGAGCCTTAGCTGGGAATTCCTTACCCAGTTTCCCAAAGACGGTATGACACGGGGAGGAATATTTCCTGCCATCGTCGGAACGGCATTGATGACCCTTATCATGACCATTGCCGCAGTACCTTTTGGCGTGATCACCGCAATATATCTGTCGGAGTATGCTTCCGAACGGTCAATTTTTGCCAAAACTATCCGTTTTGCGGTCAAAACCCTGGCGGTCGTGCCTTCTATTATCTTTGGCTTATTCGGACTGGGCTTCTTCATCAAATTTGTAGGAATGAACATCGATAACGTATTTTATGACGGCACACTGAGGTGGGGACAACCGAACCTGCTTTGGGCCAGCCTCACCATGGCCTTGTTGACCCTGCCGGTGGTGATTGTAGCCGTGGAAGAGTCCATCCGGACCATTCCGCGTGATATGAGGGAAGCCAGTCTTGCCCTTGGCGCTACCAAATGGCAGACCATAAAAAAAGTGGTGTTGCCCGGATCCCTTACGGGGATTCTTACCGGCACCATCCTTGCCATCAGCAGGGGAGCCGGAGAAGTCGCCCCGATCTTGTTTACCGGCGCTGCCTATTATCTGGCGGAATTACCCGGATCACTGAACGAACAATTTATGTCCCTGGGGTACCATATATACATTATGTCCACACAATCCACCAATGTGGATGAAACGCTTCCGATACAGTTTGCCACTACACTGGTGTTGCTGTTGCTGACATTTTCCCTGAGTTTAATTGCGGTCATCCTCCGATACAGGATCCGAAAGAAAGCCATTCAATCATCATGAAAGACAGCAAAGTAAACGTTAAAAACCTTTCTTTTTTCTACGGGTCGAATCAGGCCCTGAAGGACATCAATATGGTCATCCTGGAAAAACAGGTCACGGCATTTATCGGTCCTTCGGGATGCGGTAAATCCACCTTCCTGCGGACACTCAACCGTATGAATGACCTAATCGACAACATACGCGTGGAAGGCGAGGTCTTGATCGATGATGTAAATATTTATGACAAAAATATCGATGTGGTCAACCTGAGGAAAAAGGTTGGGATGATCTTTCAGAAATCGAATCCGTTTGCCAAATCCATTTATGATAATATTGCCTATGGGCCGAGGATTAACGGGGTGAATAATAAAAAGAAGCTCGATGAGATCGTTGAAACATCGCTCAAACAGGCCGCGATATGGGAAGAAGCAAAAGACCGGCTGCACATGTCGGCATTGAGCCTTTCGGGCGGGCAGCAGCAACGCATATGCATAGCCCGGACACTGGCTGTGAATCCCGAAATAATCCTGATGGATGAACCGGCCAGTGCGCTCGATCCTTTGTCAACCGCAAAAATCGAAGAGCTTATCCACGAACTGAAAAAGATCTATACCATCATCATCGTCACGCATAACATGCAGCAGGCAGCACGGACAAGTGACTTCACCGCGTTCTTTTACCTTGGTGAACTGGTGGAAATGGACAAAACGAAGACTATCTTTACCAACCCGGGCAAGAAACAGACGGAAGATTATATTTCGGGAAGGTTTGGTTAATAAGAACAATATCGTAACATTTAAACACGGACGACATGCAAACCTATTTTGAATCGGAACTGACCAAGTTGCGCAAACGGATAGCGAAGATGCTGAACCTGACTACAGGCCAGATTGACAAATCTTTCCAGGTGCTGTTGAACGGCGACATGGAAATGATTTCCCAGATAAAGAGTGATGAGAACAAGGTGGATAAGCTGGATATAAAGATCGATAAACTGTGCCAGCGTATTTTTGCTTTGGCGCAGCCTGTTGCCGGAGACCTGCGTTTTATTATGGCTTCCCTGCGGATCGGAACCGAGATGGAACGGATCAGCGATATGGCCTATGAGATCACCCAACGGTCTGAATCGGTTAGCCAGTATCCCGAGATCCTGAGCCGATATGAAATGCCAGGCTTGCTCGATCAGATCCGCAAGTTGTTCACACAGCTGAACGAAGCATTCAGCAACAATAATTCCATGCTTGCCTATGAAATCATCGGCCGGTGCAAGGAAAGGGAGGAGGACTGCAAAACCATATTCCGGGATATTGTGACGCAGATGACGAAAAAATCCAATGTGATTGTAATTGCCACCGATCTGATCCTGATCATCCGTAATCTCGAAAGGATTATCGGGCATATGGAAAACATTGCTGAATCGGTTATTTTCATCGCGGATGCTAAAATTGTGAGGCATCCGAGGCTCGGTGCCGGCAAAGAGCAAGCAAATCAGGAAGCTGCAGAAGAGGTGAAGGACAAGGAATAAACGATTCCGGGACCGGCCAGGTCTTTCTCCTTTCTATTATGATGGAGGGAAGTTGTGCGTAATTTTATTGAAACAACGAACAATAACCGCAAGAGCGCTGAGCCGGGTAAAGGTTGCGCAACACTGCGCCCCATGCGGTTTATTGTCTTATCGTGGGCGGGAAATTGCTAATAGTTTTCTTCCTTTATTTCAAAGAATGATTTCGGATGCTCGCATGCAGGGCATATTTCGGGTGCTTTTTCCCCTTCGTATACATACCCGCAATTGCGGCATTGCCAGAGCACTTTCCCCTTTTTCATAAATACCAGGTCTTCGGAGATGTTTTGCAGAAGTTTCAGGTACCGTTTTTCATGTTCCACCTCCACTTTTGCGATCAGCTTAAAGGCGGTGGCTACTTCGGGAAATCCTTCCTCTTTTGC
>JAGDMB010000352.1 GCA_017860375.1 Bacteroidota bacterium
ACCCATTCCCCCTGTGTAATCTGGTTTTTTACCTCACCGGTTTCTCCGTCGATGAGGTACAAATGATTCCACCCGTCTCTTTCGGAGGCCCAGATGATCTCTTTTCCGTCCTTTACATCGTAGCGGTACCGTTTGCTGCTGTAGTCGATAAAGGTATGGCTCCTTTCATCCACAAGGATCTTCACATCCCCGGTGTTTCCGTTTATCTCGGCGACCTGAAAAACCTGGTGTCCGCGCTGGTTATACTCAACGGTGAAAGCCCGGCTGTCTTTTCGCCATTCCGGGCCGGACAGATCAAACTGATTGTCGAAACCCGATGCATTGACCTCGATCTGTCTTTTCTCCTCTGCGGAAAAAAGCGATGGCTTTTTTTGACGGACGGCATCGCCCGGCTTCAGGTATTCGAGTTTATGCAGGATAGGCTGGATCTGTGTCTGGGGTGACGATTCGACAAAAACCATATAACGCCTGGTATGATCCCTTACCTTTTGGGTGGCAAGCTTTTTTGAATCCGGCGACCAGGTGATATAAGAGGAATAAAATTCGCCTTCCGATCCGTCGTAGCTGAGCTGAAATTCCTTGCCTGTTTTCCTGCAGGAAATCCAGACATTGTATTCTTTTATTGAGGCAGTCCATTGACTGTCCGGTGAAACCACAGGGGGATTACCCAGCTCATCAGGGCTTTCACCCCAGTATCCCCAATCTCTTTCCTTTTCGATTTTGTGAAGCTTCGTCAGTTTGTAATTGCCAAGGTTGCATTTCCAGTTGAAGCTGTCAAGTACAAAAATGATTTCTTTCAGGTCGCGGCTGAATGAAATATTGGAAAGGGATAAAGAATAAGGTTTATTCTCTTTACCGGTCAGCTTGTTGATCTGTTCGCACAGTTTTTCCTGGTCAAAGGCGGCGGTCTTCTTTTGCTTTTCAGCGTCCACAAGGAAATATTCATCCCCCCGATTTGTTTTAATCCTGTACCATACAAAATGGGTACTGTCGATCCACTTTGGTGAATACACGGCATGGAACATCAGGTCACTGAATTTTGACAGAGAGTCAGCCCTGTTGTAATCCTCAACCGGGATCTGACCGGAAAGGGTTCCCGGAAGGATATAAAAAAGGGCAAAAAAAGCAAAGGCTATCCGTTTTGTTTTCATAAGAGGAAAGGTATGGCAAACAAGACTGGAAACAAATAATTCAGGTCAATTTTATACGGCCAAAAAACATTTTTCATTACTATATAGACCCCTAACATGGAAATAAAGATGACAGGAGGGGTAAAAAAAGTCAGGGCTCGGATGGAAGACCTTTCCGTTACGATCCACCGGAAGGAAAGGATCGGTTTTAATTGCTGATTTGCCTCGTATTGCAATCTGATTTGTTTTTTGTACTTTCAGGCATTGAAAAAAAAATATGAAAGTGGTATACCTTTTATCATTGGGGCTTCTGATAGTGACTTTCCCGGCCTGTTTGATTCAGGGACAAGCCATTGATTCCTTTTCCCACACTGCTGATGAGATCCGGATCACTGCACCTCCTTCGGAGCTGAAGCTTGATCCCTTTTATAAAAAATACTGTAATGCCAACGGATTTCCCGTGGTTTCCTCGTGGCGGGTCCCCGATAGTGCACTTCTCCAGGCATACCGGATTATCGTTTCCATAACGGGCATGCTTCCTGCCGGTGTAGTATATAAAATGAGGGAATGCAGTGTAAGGATCGGCGTGATGGCAAGGTACGAAGGGACCACGGATATACCGGAACACCGGTTCCTGGCCAACGACACTTCTATCAACTGGGATGTAAGGGCAAGGGGCCTTGGCGGTTCCGTGGATGACCCGTTAACCACCTGCGCTGAGGAAAACCTTTTGTGTTATCAGATCGACAAGTACCATGCGGAAGACATTTTGATCCATGAGTTTGCCCACACCATACACCTGGCCGGGATCATACAGGTAGATACTACTATTAATACAAGGTTGCAGAATGCATTGGACCGTGCAATTGCTGCAGGGAAATTCGCCCGTACCTATGCCGCTACCGACATAGCGGAATACTGGGCCGAAGGAGTTCAGGACTGGTTCAACGTGAATGCTGAAGTCCCCAAACCCGACGGAAAGCATAACCATGTGAATACCCGGGTTGAACTGAAGGAATACGATCCGGAACTGTATGCCATACTGGCGGAATATTTTCCGGAAACCATCGAATGCATAAGCTGTCATGACACGCATTACTAAACTGCTGGCATTTCTGAAAGAAAAGGAAGTGGATGGAATCCTTGTCTCATCGGTTTCCAACGTCACTTACCTGAGTGATTTCACCGGCGATTCCTCCATCCTTATTATTACCGCCAGCCGTTTCATGCTGCTGACGGATGGAAGATATACGGAACAGGCTCGTCTGGAATGCCCTGCGGAAATTGAAATTGTGAAATGGATTAACAACAAACGTTTTGGCATTGAAACGTACCAGCACGTTGTCAGCGAACTGAACATCAAAAGGCTTGGCTTTGAAGGCCAGGTCATGAGTTTCTCTTCGTTTGAATCGTTGCGGAAGGGGCTGGTTAATACTGAACTGGTCAACCTCGAAGGATGCATTGAAAAGATAAGACGGATTAAAGATCCTGCCGAGATCGGATACCTGAAAACTGCATGCGAAATATCCGTCCGGGCGCTTAAAATCACCCTTCCTCTCATTAAGGAAGGCATCACCGAAAAGGAACTTGCTGCAAGACTCGATTATAACCTGCGTGATCAGGGGGCAGATGCAATATCATTCGATACGATAGTGCTGACCGGTGCACGGACCTCACTGCTGCATGGCAAACCCGAGAACCATGTCGTCCGGAATGGTGATTTGGTTTTATTTGATTTCGGTGCGTTGTACAAGGGGTATCATGCCGACATCAGCCGTGCCTTTGTTGTCGGAAAACCCAGCGAACAGCAGAAGGAGCTGTACGGCATAATTCAGCAGGCGCAGATGGCAGCTGTTCTATCCATCATGCCCGATATATCTGGCCGCCGGCCCGATGAGATGGTAAGGAAGCATATCCCGGAAAAATATATTCCGTATTATTACCCGGGTCTTGGCCATGGCGTGGGCCTACAGATCCATGAAGAACCGTTCATAGGCCAGGCATCCGATGCGACTCTTGAAAAAGATATGGTGTTGACCGTGGAACCCGGGGTTTACATACCGGAGTGGGGAGGGATACGGATTGAGGATACCGTATGGATCAAGGATGGATCTGCCACCATTCTTACAGATTTTCCCCGGGATCTGATGGTTCTGTAAGCCCCTGCCGGCTACTTCAGCCTGTTTTAATGATTGACCCTTCCTTTTGCCCCAATTAACCTGGTGACTCTAATTACCATGGCGCTTGCAGTCACCCCTGTCTTCAGTCTCCCGGTTTTACCGGGTGACTATTTCTTCCGCCGTCTGGTATTTCAAGAAAACTAACCGTTAAGGGTCGGCTGTTTCTTTAACCGGGG
>JAGDMB010000353.1 GCA_017860375.1 Bacteroidota bacterium
TTGCTTTCCACATAATCGAAAAAGGCATGGATCCCTTTGAAATGTTTGGTACCGTTCCAGAGAAGGCTTCGCTGTTCCTCTGTAAGTTCATAATAGGGCCGGTGAATGGGAAAGCCTATTTCATCGGCACGGTAGATCAGCCGCTCTTTCCATTTTTGCATTTTTTCCCCTTTCCAGCAAACGACCGCATCTTCATACACCGAAAGCGCCTTGTTGGGTACCACCAGGTCTTCGTCAATGCCGATTATTTTTCCGTATCCTTCACAAACCGGACAGGCTCCGACCGGATTGTTAAAACTGAACATGTGAACGGTGGGTTCTTCAAAACGAATCCCATCCGCCTCAAAAGAATCACTGAAAGAGCGCATCCCTGAAGGATTTCCCGGTTCCTTTATCAGGCATACCCCTTCCCCCAGACGAAAGGCCATCTGAACCGAGTCGGCATAGCGGCTCCTGGAATCCTCATCATGCGCCACCACAACCCGGTCGACTACCACATTCACGGCCGATTTTACAACTGAATAAGGCTTTTCCAGAAATTCATCGGCTTTAATAACCGTATCCCTGAACTCCAACCGGGTAATGCCCTGGTGCATCAGGTCTTCGATATGCTGTGAAAGACTGAGACTTGTTTTGTCACTCAAGGGTGCCAGTATAAGCAGTTTGGCCTCCGGTGCGAAGGAGCAAATAAAGTCGACCACGTCGGTAACAGTATCCTTTTTGACCAATGAACCCGAAACGGGTGAATAGGTCCTGCCAACCCGGGCATACAGCAACTTCAGGTAATCGTATATCTCCGTGGATGTTCCGACCGTAGACCGGGGATTGCGGGTGTTCACCCTCTGTTCGATAGCAATGGCAGGAGGTATGCCCCGTATAAAGTCCACATCGGGCTTGGTGGACCTTCCCAGAAACTGCCGTGCATAGGAGGATAGACTTTCCACATACCGTCGCTGACCTTCTGCGTAAATCGTGTCAAATGCAAGGGAAGACTTACCCGAACCCGACAGGCCGGTAAGGACAATAAACCTGTTTCGTGCAAGGGTAAGGCTTATGTTTTTAAGGTTATGCATGCGGGCCCCTGAAATGACTATGGTCCCGGAATCTTCAGATCGGTCTTTCGGCATTTTTCGATGAGTTAATCCCCTCTGGCATTTGTTTTTAACAAAATTTGTCTTATTTTTGATACAAAAATATTGGAAGTTTAAGAATAAATCCGTTATTTTAACTCAAATTTAATTCCACAAAGGAGGATCGCCTATAGACACAATTCTACCGTTACCATGCAATAACCTTTAAAAAGGAGGTAGTTTTGAAAACATGTGTTCTTTCTGACAATGAACTTGTAAGCAAGTTTGTCAGCGGCGATCAGTCAAGCTTCGAAATACTGATCTCAAGGTACAGAAAACAGGTATATTCCTATATATTGCTTCTGATCCGGAATCAGCACCTGGCGGAAGATATTTTTCAGGATACCTTTGTCAAGGTAATCCGTTCCCTGCATGAAGGAAGGTACCGCGATGACGGTAAATTCCTTGCCTGGGTGATACGGATAGCGCATAACCTTGTCATTGATCATTTCCGGCACGAAAAACAGATGAACTCCGTCTCCCAGAACGAATTCGGGCAGGACCTGTTCAATTCACGGAAGTTTGCTTCAAAGACCATAGAAGAGGATATCATTCATGAGCAGATCGAGGAAGATGTCCGTAACCTGGTGGATTATCTGCCCGATGACCAGAAAGAGGTTCTGATTCTCAGGCATTATTGCGGCCTGAGTTTTAAAGAGATAGCGGATCAGACCCATGTCAGCATCAATACCGCCCTTGGCAGGATGAGGTATGCGCTGATCAATCTCCGGAAGCTCGTAAAAGAAAAGAACCTAATTCTTTCTGTGCAATAAAAAAAATTTATATCTTCGAATACTTTAATTTCTTTTAGGGCGTTTAATAACTGTTTTTGGTTGAACCCTAATTATGTGCCTATGAAAAGAACTTCTACGCTGTATGGTTCAACAGGTTCATTCTCAGACGAAAAAGAAAACGAGTTAATAAAGCTCGCCGGGTTTTTAGGAAACGACGACCTGGAATCCATTGAAAATTACCTTGATGGTCTTAAAGCAGACGTCAGCGATGAGGTGATACAAAGGATCCTGGAATTTTCCAAAAAATGGGCGAAGGCTAAAGCCCGGAATGAGAATGCATTGATGAATCTGTCCTGAAGAACTGAAAAAAACCGCTGGTTACGATTGGCGGTTTTTTATTTCTATCCTGTCCAGCACGTCCATCATTTCTTTCACTGAAGCAGCACTGGCATAGAGAAGTTGTCTTTCCTTATCCGTCAACTGCAATTCGAGGATCTTTTCGATACCGTTTTTCCCAAGGATAACCGGCACACCCACAAATACATTCTCAAGCCCGTATTCTCCTTCAAGCTTGACGCAGCATGGAAAGACCCTTTTCTCGTTGCCTGTAATCGCTTCCGCCATGCGGGCAGCTGCCGAACCGGGAGCATACCAGGCGGATGTACCCATCAGTTTCACAAGCTCACCGCCGCCATTTCGCGTACGTTCAACGATGGCATTGATTTTTTCTTCAGCGATCAGCTCTTTCAAAGGAATCCCGCTCACGGTCGTGTACCGGGGCAGCGGCACCATGGTATCGCCGTGACCGCCCATCAGAACGGCCTGCACATCCTTGGGCGAGACATTCAGTTCATCGGCTATAAATGCCCTGTATCGCCCCGTATCCAGGATTCCTGCCATACCCATCACCCTTGTCCGCGGGAAGTTGGATGTCAGGTATGCCTGGTATGTCATCACATCCAGCGGATTGGAGACTACGATCAGGATTGCACAGGGTGAATATTGAATGACTTGTTCCGTAACGCTTTTTACAATCGTTGCATTGGTCTCGATAAGATCATCCCGGCTCATTCCCGGCTTACGGGGTAACCCCGACGTGATCACCACCACATTGGAGTTGGCAGTGGCCTGGTAGTCGTTGGTGTACCCGGTTGTCTTCGCATTAAACCGGTCAATAGGGGCACTCTGCCATATATCAAGGGCTTTTCCCTCCGCCAGGCCGGGTTTTATGTCAACCATGATCACCTCATGCGCAGCATCTTTATGGGCAAGGACATCCGCGCAGCTTGCGCCGACATTTCCTGCCCCGATCACTGAAATTTTCATATGTAAGAATGGATTAACTGTTCGTAATAAGCAATGATAGCAAAATCCGGAATATTATACAACTCAAAACCCTGGTGCAATTTGGCGATAGCGTAACGGCACCTTTATATTGCATAACACGATCGTCATTGCGTAATACGGTCGTCATTGCGCAACACGGTCGTCATTGCATAACACGGTCATCACTGTGTAACACGGGCGTCATTGCGCAACACGGTCGTCATTGCGTAACACAGTCGTCCCACCAAGGCGGGATGCCCAAACAATTTCAATAATCTGTTTGAACG
>JAGDMB010000063.1 GCA_017860375.1 Bacteroidota bacterium
TTTCTTCGGACCACGTTACATCTCCCTCGACCCTGCCCAGGACTCAATAAACTTCATCTCTCCCCTCTCTTATTATGATTATGACAGCAACCTGATCAAGGCTACCCAGGTCAAATACATTGATATTGCGGATGCCCGGATCTTCCCCGACCAGGAACTCCTGACTGTTAAGCCGGATGCCAGGCTAAAAACACTGCAGAAAGCCACAATTGTTGTCAACCGCACCTCGAAGTACCATACACTCTATAACGGGATCATAACCATCAACAGCCGGAATTCCTATTTCGGATCGGCGGATTATGATTACGCTGACGAATTAGACCGGAAGCAGGTGATCCGTTTCAAATCGGTTCAGGCTGAACCCGGGCAATACACGGTTGCGAGAGGAGACCTGATCGAACCCGATCATTTTATGCTGAGCCCCGCGTTCCGTTACCAGGGTAAGGTTATTCTGAATGCCGACAAGAAAAACCTGACTTTTGACGGGGCAACCCTTATCGAGACCAATTGCGATAATCTGCCCATCCGATGGGTATATTTCCAGTCGGAGATTGATCCTTTCAATATATATATACCCATGGCTGAACCCCTGATTGATGTTGACCGTAACAAAATCTTCAACGGCATCTACGTAAGTTATGATTCCATTCATCTTTTTCCCGCTTTCCTTTCTCAAAGAAAGAATTACAGTGATAAAGCCATTGTTACGGCCAGCGGTTACCTGTATTATGACAAGGCATCGCAATATTATAAAATCGGATCCAAAGAAAGATTGCTGGATCCCGCCGCTACCGGAAATTATGTAAGCCTTCATCGGGAAACCTGCCAGCTTTACGGAGAGGGGAAGGTGGACATTGGAGCCAATTTCGGACAGATGAAGCATACGGCCGTCGGGAACGGCATGTTTGACGTCAATAAGAATGAAGTAGCGCTGGATGTAATCCTGGCACTTGACTTCTATATTGATCCCGCGGTTATCGATATTATGGCCACTGAGATAGACAGTATACCCGATCTTCCGGCTGCTGACCTGAGCCGGTCCACCTATACAAAAGGGCTTGTTGAACTCATCGGCCGGGAACGGTTTGATGCCCTCCGTACCGAGATCAGTTTATTCGGAACGGTGAAGGAAGTGCCGAAAGAGTTGAAGCATACCTTTTTGTTCAATGAGCTGAAATTAAAATGGAATAACGAGACCAATTCCTATTTTTCGGTTGGGAAGATAGGCATTGCAAGTATCAACAACACCCAGATCAATAAAAGAATGAACGGGCTTATAGAAATACAGCTGAAACGGAGCGGGGATATCTGTGATATTTACCTGCAGGTGGACCGCCGCACCTGGTATTATTTTGGATATACAAGGGGTGTAATGCAGATCCATTCCTCGAATCAGGCATTCCTCGATAAAATGAAAAACATGAAACCCAATGATCGCAGACTCAAGGTCACTTCCGGAGAATCCTACATATATATGGTATCAACGGATGTCAAAAAGAATGCCTTTGTCCGCAAGTATCGTGAAATAGTCGAAGGGGAGAACCAGGAAAACCCGTGATCGCTCATTTCCTTGTCAGTTCGACCACCTCCATGTCCCTTATTCTGCCTGCCTCCATGATGAATTTTACCATGGTCTGTACCGTGTGAAATCCGTATTTGCCTGCGGCGCCCGGGTTGACGCACAGCAATTGAAACCGTTTGTCAAACTGCACCTTAAGAATATGGGAATGCCCGCAAATGAACAGTTTTGGCGGGTCCTTCCGCATGATGTCGTGTACGGTGCTTTCATAATGACCCGGATATCCCCCTATATGCCGGATCCATACCGGCATCTCTTCCAGAATAAACCGCTGGTCAAGCGGGTATTGCGCTCTCAGAATCTGTCCGTCGATGTTGCCGTGCACCGCCCGCAATGGCTTAAGAGCAAGCAACTGAAAAGCAACCTCTTCCGTACCGATGTCACCTGCATGCCAGACCTCATCGCATTCATTGATGTGCCGGATGAACCGCTCATCGAGTGTTCCATGCGTATCCGACAGAAGGGCTATCTTTCGCATTTCAGGAATTTATGAGTAAATTTGATAAATTTCTGCTGGAATAACAACATGCAGCTTTTTTACGCCACCGGTATTACAGGCCAGTTTGTCACCCTGGGCAAAACGGAATCGAATCATTGCATCAATGTATTGCGGCATGGCACCGGTGATATCATTCGCATAATCGATGGGAGCGGAGGGATTTATGCAGCCAGGATCATTGAAGCGGATCCCCGTGCCTGCAAAGTTGAGATCACGGACTATTTTCCCGGTGACAACAGCCGGCCGAAATTGCATCTGGCCATTGCCCCGCCGAAGCATTCCGACCGTTTTGAATGGTTCATTGAGAAGGCGGTCGAGTTGGGTGTGGGGCAGATCACTCCGATCCGGTGTCAGCGCTCGGAACGTAAGGAAATAAAGGCGGAAAGGCTTGAAAAGATCATCATTGCCTCGATGAAACAGGCCATGGTTGCAAAACAGCCGGTCCTCCATGACATGATTTCCTGTTCTCAATTCATCCGGTCGGATGATCCTTTGCATTCCGACAAATTCATTGCCACCTGCAGTGAATCCATGAACAAACCTTTGCATGAAAGCCTGGTAAAAGGGAATCCTGTCATTCTCCTCATCGGGCCGGAAGGAGATTTTACGCCGGAAGAAATCAAGCTGGCAAAGGCATCGGATTATAAACCGGTATCCATGGGAGCCCAGCGATTACGAACAGAAACGGCGGCCCTGGCAGGATGCATTACGTTCAATCTCTTCAATCCCTAAGGGGAAATGGATGCCGTTGCAGGCTTTTATTCGTCTGATTTTCGCTTCAAATCCTGTCCCGTTCAGGACTCCTGCATCCGGTAATCAGGCGGAACTTCGCGGAATTACTCCAGCCGGTGCAGCACGAGTCCGCTTCTTAGTTTGGGCTCGAACCAGGTGGTTTTAGGAGGCATACTATTTCCTGAGTCGGCAATGCTCATCAACTGTTCCATTGAAACAGGATACAGGGCAAAGGCAGCAGCCATCTCCCCGCTGTCAACCCGCTTTTTCAGTTCCTCCAGTCCCCGGATCCCGCCGACAAAATCGATCCGTTTGGATTGACGCAGATCTTTGATGTCAAGCAGGGGATCGAGCACAACTTTGGAAAGGACCGTGACATCAAGGCTGTCGATAGGGTCATTATCATTATAGGTAAAGGGTTTGGCGCGTAATGCATACCAGATTCCGTTGATATACAGCGAGAACTCATGCAGGCGGGCCGGTTTACATTCTTTTTTACCCCCGGGTGAAACATCGAAGGAAAGGGAGAGCTTTCTGAGAAATTCTTCAGCGGTAAGTCCGTTCAGGTCTTTTACCAGACGGTTATAGTCAAGGATAGTCAACTGGCTTGCCGGGAAATGAACCGCCAGAAAAAAGTTATACTCTTCCGTGCCGTTGTGCGAAGGATTGGCATTTTTTCGTTCTTCGCCCACATGGGCAGCCGCTGCTGTCCGGTGATGACCGTCGGCCACATAGGTGAAAGGGATCTCATCACGGAAGATCTTTTCAATCCGGCTTATGGTGACAGGGTCGGCAATGATCCAGAGCCGATGACGGATCCCGTCATCCGCCATAAAATCATTTTCCGGGTCATGGTTTACCGCTTCCTTTACAATGCTATCGATTTCAGCATGGTCGCGATAGGCAAAAAACACAGGCTCGCTGTTGAAACCGGTTACCCGGATATGCGTTTTCCGGTCGATTTCCTTTTCCACACGGGTAAGTTCATGTTTTCGGATCACATTGTTAAGGTAGTCACTGACCGATGCGCAGGCTACCAGTCCGTATTGCGTCTTGCCCCTGAAAGTCTGGGCATACACATACAAACAGGGGGAGGCATCCTGTTTCAGAATACCGGCGTATATCCAGTTTTCGAGGTTTGTTTTTGCCTTTGTGTACACAACCGGGGAATAATGGTCGGTGCCTGCAGGGCAATCAATCTCGGATTTTATCACATGGTAAAAGGAATATTTGTTGTCACCGGCTTCTGCGCATGCTTCTTCGGATGAGAGAACGTCATAGGGACGGCTGGCCATTGATTTTGCCAGTTCCTTAGCCGGCCTGAATCCTTTAAACGCTTTTATGATTGCCATATTGCTGTTTATCAATTAATACCATTCCGTATTTTACGAAACCACACGGATCGTTTCACACAATATCAGGATGCCAATCCTAATTCACGCGGAACTGCCTGTTTCCGTGGAGTAAAAAATTAACAATCTGACGGGCTGCCGCCATACCTGCATTGATATTGGCCTCATCCGTCTGTGCCCCCATCTTTTTGGGTGTGGCCACATACCGGCCGGGGTATTGCGAGCGCAGCAGGGCATCGCAATCGGGGGCAACATCGGTTGCATAGCGAAAATCGTTTCGTTCGGAAAACATTTTCAGCAGCGAAGGTTCATGAATGATTTCTTTGCGGGCTGTATTCAGCAGGGTCGCCCCTTCGGGCATCAGGGAAAGCAAATCAAAATTGATCAATTCACGGGTATTTTTATTGGCCGGCAGGTTCAGGGACAGGTACTGACATTTGCTGTATAATTCCTGAACCTTGCTTACTGCTTTGATGCCGTAAGTTTCAACCATGGCTTCATCCACATAGGGGTCATAGGTATACACATCCATTCCGATCCCCTTGGCTTTGACGCCGATCAGCCTGCCCACGTTGCCGCATCCGTGTATGCCGATGGTTTTACGCGACAGTTCAATGCCTGTAGTTCCGTTGAATGTATTGCGGTTCAGGTATATCAGCAAACCGATGGAAAGTTCAGCCACCGCATTGGAATTTTGTCCCGGGGTGTTCATCACCACAATGCCTTTTGCAGAAGCCGCATCCAGATCGATATTGTCATAGCCCGCACCTGCTCTGACCACAATTTTCAGGTTGCGCGCAGCCGCCAACACTTGTTCATCCACAATGTCGCTTCGTACGATCAGGGCATCCGCATCCTTCACTGCATCAAGGAGCTTTTCCCGGGTCGAATAGTTTTCCAGCAGTTTCATTTCAAATCCGGCCCGTGTAAGTACATCGCGGATACCATTAACGGCTATGCTGGCAAATGGTTTATCGGTTGCAACGAGTACCGTTATCATAGGTGTTGAATTTTACGAGTTCAATCCATATCTTTATGAAGGAGGAATTAAACCTGATTTTCGAATTCCTTCATGGCATCCACGAGGGCCTTTACTCCTTCGAAGGGCATGGCATTATAGATGGAAGCCCTGAATCCTCCCACGGACCGGTGTCCCTTTAGTCCGATCATGCCCCTTGATGAGGCAAATTCCTGGAATTTCGGTTCCAGTTCTTTATATTCCGGTTTCATAATGAAGGTCACGTTCATAATGGAACGGTCATCCGTATTTGCCACACTGGATACAAAATACCGGTTCCGTTCAATCTCGTCGTAAAGGAGTCCTGCTTTTTCAAGATTCAGTTTATGCATGGCCTTCAGGCCCCCCAGATCCTTCAGCCAGATCAGGGTTTGCAGGCAGGCATATATGCCAACGCAGGAAGGTGTATTATAAAGCGACTCATTTTCAACATGGACCTTATAGTTGAACATGGTGGGCATCGGGCGTTTCACTTTTTCCAGCAGGCTGTTTTTAAGGATCACCACGACGACACCGGAAGGACCTATATTTTTCTGTGCTCCGGCATAGATCAGAGCGTATTTCGAGACATCCATCGGACGGCTTAAAATATCCGAGGAGGCATCGGCGATCAGCGGAACCGGGGAATCAATATCTTTCTTCAGTTCCGTGCCGTAAATGGTATTATTGGTAGTGATATGCAGATAATCGGCATCCCCGGGAATGGCATAGTTCGTTGGGATCCGGTCGTAGTTTGATCCTGCGGATGAGGCAATGACGTTCACTTCTCCATACAGTTTTGCTTCTTTGATCGCCTTTGATGCCCATACACCTGTGTCCACATAAGCGGCCTTTGTGTTTAAAAAATTGCAGGGCACCATGGAGAATTGCAGGCTTGCCCCTCCCTGCAGGAACAATACCGAATATCCTTCCGGCACAGAAAGGATCTCTTTCATCCGTTCCGTGGCTTGCTTAATAACGGCATCGAACTCCTTGCTCCGGTGCGATATTTCCATTAGGGAAAGTCCGATTCCGTCAAGGTTAAGAATTGCCTCTGCCGTTTTTTTCACGGTAAACTCAGGCAGAATGGAGGGTCCGGCACTAAAATTGTACTTTTTCATCCTTGTTCGGTTTTACGTTACATTACTTTTTAAATCCTTTTAATACTATTCCAATTACGTGTCGGATGGAACACCCTTGTTTTGCCTATGGGCATGGTTTTTCTTTTGTGAACGGGTATCTCATGCGGTACGGTACAGTTGGTATTTTGTTTTCTGCATTGTTTCAAAGATAAGGATTTTCGGCCTTTGTCAGGCCACACGCCCGGCAAAATATAACAACCTTCCGGGACAGGTTCATCCCTTAAATGAACTCACAGATCCATACTGCTGATCAGGTAGTTTTCCTTCAGCACGGGGATAAGAGCCGTCAGATCCGGGGTGTGACAGTATTCAATCACATCATCCAGTCCGTTTTTTTTAAGGCGGTGCCGCTGTGCCGCCTTTTCGATATAGTGCATCATATCTGCCCTGGCTATCGTCCACAGATCAATGGATGCAAGGGCAGAATCGCAGATGGTGCCGTAATTTTGATCCTGCAGAACCTTCTCCGCAAGGGCACCGGCAAAAAGGGTGTCTTCGAGGTTGAATTTGTTCTTCCATCCCGCACACAAAATCAGGAGATCGCGCTGTTCCGCTTTAATAAAATCACTCAGGGCCGTAAGGTTTAGATAGCCTCCGATCAGCACACGGTAACTGTTGCGGGCCATCATGATGCAATGCGTACCATTGGTGGTGGAATATACGATCTCCCTGTTCCGGATCTTCTGCTGCTGAAAATTATAGGGTGAATTCCCGAAATCGGCGAAATCCCTTACGATGCCGTCACGCTCGGCCGCCACCAGGTATCCTTTGTCCTTGTATGCTTTTGCCTCTTCGAGGGTGGCAACCGGAATGATCTTCCTGACCCCGTGCATAAAGGCTGTGATAATTGCGGAAGTCGCCCTGAGGATATCCACTACCACTACAATGGCATCATCGTTTCTGAATTCAGAAAAAACGGAGGGGGTGAGGCAAACTTCGATCTTTTTTTGACCGGCATTCATACAGAACAGGAGTGGTATTGAAAATTCATTTTACATCAGGCATTCTTATAGAACGGCATTTTCACAACCTGTGCTTTCAATAGTTTCTCCCTGACCGGAATATAGAAAACAGAACCGGGCTGGGCATAGGCTGTCTGAACATATCCCATACCAATCCCTTTTTTCAGGGAAGGGGACATGGTACCGGAGGTTACTTCACCGATGCCGGTCCCCTTTTCATCGGTTATCCGGTAAAGATGACGCGGAATTCCCCGGTCAATCATCTCAAAACCAACCAGTTTTCGTGTTACGCCGGCGTTTTTCTGCTGGAACAGGAGGGAACGGTCAATAAAATCCTTTCCTTCCCTGAATTTGGTGATCCATCCCAGGCCCGCTTCGATAGGGGAAGTGGTATCGTCAATATCATTGCCATACAGGCAATACCCCATTTCCAGCCTCAGCGTATCGCGTGCAGCCAGTCCCACGGGCTGAATATCCTGTTCCTTGCCGGCCTCAAAGATTGCATCCCATACGGGCAGGGCTTCTGCATTATGCAGGTACAGCTCAAATCCGCCTGAGCCGGTGTATCCCGTGGCAGAGATGATGACATCGCTCACGCCGGCTATGGTGCCGGTAACAAAGGTATAGGAATCGATTGCATCAAGCCGGATGCGGGTTAGTTTCTGCAGAACCCTTGTGGCATAAGGACCCTGCACCGCCAGCTGGGAAATTTCATCCGATGCATTTTCGAGTTCAGCGCCCATGGAATTCTGGGCATTGATCCAGTTCCAGTCCTTTTCAATATTGGCTGCATTTACCACCAGCATATATTTTTCCTTCTCAAACTGATATACGATCAGATCATCCACGATACCTCCCCTGCCGTTCGGGAAACAAGTATATTGAGCTTTCCCGGGAGAAAGAACCGAAACATCATTGGTAGTTGTTTTTTGAAGCAAAGCAAGGGCATTGGGACCTTTCACCCAGAATTCACCCATATGCGACACATCAAAAACGCCTGCACCGTTTCTTACGATAAGATGCTCTGCGGTGACACCCTGGTATTCAAGGGGCATCTCGAAACCTGCAAACTCCACCATGCGGGCGCCCCGCTCTTTGTGTTTTGAATTAAAAACTGTTTTCTTCATAGCGGCAAGATGTAACCTTCAAAAATAATGACTCTGTCCCTGAGCATCCATGATTTTTGACAGCAAGCCTCATAAATGCAACCATCCTTCGCGGGAAACCTATTTACCGACAATTTTAAATTCCACCCTCCGGTTTTGCGATCTTCCGTCGGCTGTGCTGTTGGATGCCACGGGTTGTGAAAATCCATATCCTATATATTCCAGGCGGGCCAGTTCAACTCCCCGGCTGACCAGATAATCCACGACTGCCCTGGACCTGTCTTCCGAAAGCTTCTGGTTGGCCTTGGCTGAACCCACGTTGTCGGTATGGCCTGAGATCTCAATGCGCAATCCCGGTGTGGATTTCATGAGAAGGACTACATTATCCAGCTGGATGTACGATTCGGATTTCAACGTGGATTTGCCGAATTCAAAGAAGATATTCTTCAGGATCATCCTGGCTCCAATTTCGATGGGGTCGAGTCTGAAATCGCGGATGACCTCACGGTGGTAGTTCTCTTGGGCAAGATCAACGATATCGAGATTCAGCATATAATTTCGGGCGACAATTTCCACTCCATACCGCTTGGGCTTTGGGATCCTGATAAAATAACTGCCCGTGGAATCGGATGTGGTGGTAGCCACAATCCGGCTGATTTCTGCGTCGATAATATCCATCTTTGCAAATACGGGGTGTCCGGTTTCGGAGTCGGTAATGGTGCCTTTCATCAGCAGGGAGGTATCCACTGCAAACTTTGCCGGAAGCGTAATAAAAACATTCTCCGGGGGCAGCATTAATCCGCTTACCAGCATGGTGGCCGCAGGAAAGATGATTTCTTTCTCGGCCCCCAGAAAAACCACCCTGTAGATGTCTTTGCCGCCAACCCCTTTCTCAAGGACCGTGGAATAATAGGCACTTTTTGTCTGTGCAGAAGGATAGTAAAACAGGTCATCATCCGGGGTATTGATGGGATAGCCTATGTTTTCAGGCGCAGACCAAAGTCCGTCCGGCAATTTCTCCGAAAAGAAGATATCGTATCCTCCCATGGATTTATGGCCCTTTGAGCTGAAATACAGCACGCTGTCATTTTC
>JAGDMB010000064.1 GCA_017860375.1 Bacteroidota bacterium
AGGTTCTCATTCCGACGCTCCTATTTCCTTTCAGGAGTTCATGATCCGTCCGGTAGGTGCATCCAGTTTCCGGGAAGGCCTTCGTATGGGTTCTGAAGTATTCCATGCCCTTAAATCGATTCTGAAAGCCAAAGGTTTAAGCACTGCTGTCGGTGATGAAGGCGGTTTTGCTCCCTCCTTTGCAGGTGGTACTGAAGAAGCACTGGACAGCATCCTGGCCGCTGTTGAAAAAGCCGGTTATAAAGCCGGTAAAGACATAATGATCGGACTCGACTGTGCCGCCAGTGAATTTTACAAAGACGGCATGTACGATTATACCAAATTCGAAGGGGCAAAAGGAATTAAACGCAACTCTCAGCAGCAGGCGGAATACCTTAAAAGCCTGACGGAAAAATTTCCGATCGATTCCATCGAAGACGGCATGTCCGAGAATGACTGGGCAGGCTGGAAAATTCTTACCGACTTGATAGGAAACAAAATTCAACTGGTGGGCGATGATGTATTTGTTACCAATGTGGAATACCTGAAGAAAGGCATCGATACCGGTTGCGCCAACTCCATCCTGATCAAAGTCAACCAGATTGGTACCCTGACCGAAACCCTTGATGCCATTGATATGGCTCACAGGGCAGGATATACAACCGTCATTTCGCACCGCTCGGGAGAAACCGAAGATTCCACCATTGCCGATATCGCAGTTGCCGTCAATTCAGGTCAGATCAAAACAGGCTCTCTCAGCCGCTCCGACCGGATGGCCAAGTACAATCAACTTTTACGGATTGAAGAAGAACTGGGCAAATATGCCATCTACGGTCACTAAAACGAAAAAACACGTTGCATGACCTGGCAGGTTAATAAAAAACCGGCCAGGTTTTTTTATAAAATGCCGAATTTTTTAAACAATCCCGAGATACGAAGTGTTTCTGTTACAGTTTAAAATATATGCATATGCAAACCCTGAAAGAAAAACTGTACGACAAGATCCTGGCCTGGAGGCCGCGGATAAAAAAACTCCTTGAAGAATACGGTGACGTTCGGGTTGATTGTGTTACCATCGAAAAACTGATCGGAGGCATGCGTGACCTCCAGTGTCTGGTCACGGATATCTCCTATCTTGATCCGAAAGCGGGAATCCGGTACCGGGGCTACACCCTGCCTGAACTGTTCAAAGTACTTCCTCGTCCAAAAGGGGCTGAAATGCCCTATGTCGAAGGTATCCTTTATCTGCTGCTGACGGGTGACCTTCCTACAGAGAATGATGTGGCCGACGTGCTGGATGAAATGAAAAAACGCCACATCGTACCCCGTTATGTGCACGATGTTATTGATGCCTTCCCCTCCGGCAGCCATCCCATGGTCATCTTTTCCACCGCCATACTGACCTTGCACAGGGAATCCTTTTTTGCCAAAAAATACGATGCCGGAATCAATAAACTCGACTATTGGGACCCGACTTACGAGGATGCCATGAACCTTCTGGCAAAATTGCCCGAAATTGCTTCTTATATCTATGCAAAAGTTTACCAGGGCGGAAGAAAAGTGGTTTCTGATCCCAATCTTGATGTGGGAGCAAATTTTGCCCGCATGATGGGAATAGATAAACCCTATGACGATGTCTCCCGCATGCATTTCATTCTTCACAGCGACCATGAAAGCGGTAATGTGAGCGCACACACAGGTCACCTTGTGGCCAGTACATTATCCGACCTGTATCTTTCCATATCGGCCATGATTAACGGATTGGCCGGCCCGTTGCATGGACTTGCCAATCAGGAAGTCCTGCGGTGGCTGCATGAAATTATGGACAAAATGGGTGGAGCCATTCCCACGGAAGATGAGATGAAACAATTTGTCTGGGATACACTGAATAACGGACAGGTAATACCCGGTTTCGGACATGCCGTATTGCGGGTAACCGATCCCCGGTATATGATCCAACGCGAATTTGCATTGAAACACATGGCCGATGATCCGATTTTCAAATATGTGGATATGTTGTTCAGGATTGTCCCGCCTGTCCTCAGGGAACAAGGCAAGGCAAAAAATCCATGGCCCAATGTGGATGCGCATTCTGGTGTCATCCAATGGCATTACGGCGTGAGGGAATATGACTTTTATACGGTATTATTTGGCATTGGCAGAGCCATTGGTATATGCGCCAATATTGTATGGGACAGGGCTTTGGGTTATCCGTTGGAACGACCAAAATCCATCACAACGGATATGCTGGAAGCAATAGCAAAAAAAGCATCCCATAAAAAATCAACCTGATTTTCGTTGCCGGTTTTATGTACCCTGAGGGCTGCCTGTATCGCCTCTGATCCCCACACAACCATCCTTCATCTTCTGAAATCTGTGGTCCCGCATTTTCAGAAAACTTTTTCTTGCATTCGATGGACCGCAATTCGTTTCCACATATTTATTTCCAATTTGGCTTTGCAACTTAGGATTTGTTACCTAAATTAGATAGTTCAATAACCTGAATATTAATCCTCCTGGATGAACAAAGTCAGACTTATATCAATACTGTTTAGTTTATTAATTACCAGGACATTATTCTCACAGCAATTCCTGAAATCCGAAGTATTATCGCTTGAAAGAGGACTTTTAAATCCATGCATTACAGCACTTGCCATCGATTCGAAAGGTTTTATCTGGACCGGCACTGAAAACGGATTGTACCGCTATGACGGTTATCATTTCAAATGGGTTGGCCAGGCGCCCGGGAAAACCGGATTACCCGGTTCAAAGCATATCATCCGCGTTGAAAAAGACAGGAATAATGATAATCTCTGGCTTCTGACAGACTATGGCCTGGAGTTATATAACCGGGAAACCGGTATAATAACGGTATATACGAGCCAGATGATTCATCCCGAAAATATACCGGCTAAATCTTTTCTTGATTTGTATGTTGCCGATAACCAAACCATATGGCTGATAACCGAAGCGCGGCTCTTTAAAATGATCCCCGGATCGGTAGTCAGTTCTTTCCCCCTGCCCCCTGTGAAAAACATAGTTCCCTCGTGCATAATTGGCGACAACCATGGCAGTTTGTGGATAGGGACAAATGACGGTCTACTAATTTTTGACATTCAATCGGAGAAATTCACGGAACTTTTCTCGGGGAAAAAAGAGAATTCCACCCTGCTGACCCATGGCAGTATTACCTGCATGTTTATCGACAGCAAAGAAAACCTGTGGATAGGAACCCGCAGTGGAATTAACCGGTTCGATCCGATAAATATTGATTTTGAAAAATTGTACCCGGATCCCCGGCAAAAAAACAATCCGTTGAATGAAATACGTTCCATCCGTGAGGATAACGATAATAACCTCGTCCTTATCACCGGCGAAGGATTCGCATATTTTAATTTACAGGCTTCAGCATTCCGCTTTCCCCCGATTCAGCTTCCTGATCCATCCTACAATTCCCAACTCTTTTCCGTGGTGATTGACCGGCTAGGTATTATATGGGCTGGAAGCCGTAAGGGATTAATAAAAATTAAAAAATCCCCCGTCGAAATTAAAAATATCACAACGGATCAAAAAACCGGATTGAAAATACGCAGCAATCATGTTACTGCAATTTCGACGGATCCCGAACAGAACCTCTGGCTGGGGTACGGGAATGCGGGAATTACGGTTACGAATTTTACCGGCAGCAAAACGACAACCTATTACGCCGGGGGGAACAGCAGACTTTCGGGGAACAGCATTCGGTCGTTTTATACCAGCAGACTGGGTAATTTTTATATCGTTTCATCACAGGCAATTGATAAATACAGTTTTGCCGATACACGCTTTGAATCCGTTCTTGCTTCTTTTCCCCTTCCGGAAAAGAAAACCTTCAGCGATCTGGAACTATATGCCATGGCAGAAGACAGCCTGAATAATTTCTGGGTCGGGACAAACAAGGGCCTGGTGTATGTGGATCTCATCAACAGGAAATGCAACGTCATACGAAACCTCATTCACGGTCAGGATAATGTCACCCTGTCGGTAATTTACGATCTGAAAACGGATCCTTCCAATACCCTTTGGCTCGGCACCGATGACGGCCTTATCCGTTACCATCACTCCCGAAACCAGTTTAGCCGTTTTACGCCTTACGACAAGGATCTGCTAAATACCGGGCATAAAAATGTGTACAGCGTAAAAGACGGACCAAACGGAACCCTCTGGATCGGAACTTCGGAAGGATGCTATTTGTTTGACATTCAAAAAAGGACATTTTCAGCGGTTTCGTCCAGCACCGACCTGTTTGGCTCGGAGGTCATGTCGGTTACAGCGGATCCCTTCCAGAATCTATGGATGACAACCAATCTGGGTATCTTTTGTTATAGTCCATCCCAGCAATCTCTGCGCCATTTTGATTATAACGATGGCCTTAATAATTTCGGCTTCAGTTTAAATGCATCGTTGGCCGGAACAGACGGTAAAGTCTATTTCGGAGGGGAAAACGGACTGACCGTTATTCGCAAGGATTCTGTATTTGCAACACCCGTTGCCCCTCCCACAACCATTACAGGAATTACCTTGCTGCATAAAGGAAAAGTATTCAGGGAATTCATGGAAATACCCGATACCATCAGGATACCTCGCGGGAATTATGCCGTGAAAGTGGAATTCACCCTGCCTGATTTTAACCGGCCGGAAAGAAATCAATACCGGTATTCGCTCACACAGTCGGGGAAAGAAACTGAATGGAATGAGCTGTATAGCTCGAACAATGTATTTTTGGGAGGCCTCAGCCAGGGAAATTATCTTTTCAGCGTGCTGGGTTCAACCGGTAATGGGGAATGGAATTCAAAACCCGATGATCTCATCATCACGGTAGAAGTTGCCTTCTGGCGATCCAAAACAGCCTATACGGTATATTTCATTCTGATCCTGGCGCTCATGGTCTTCCTGTTCCGTTACTGGGCCAGGCAGCTGATCAGAGCCAACAAGGCCTACAAAGAAAGGGAAAAAATTGCCAAGGAGATCATGCTTCAAAAGGAAGAACTTACCTTAAAGAATAAAAGCATTACCGACAGCATCAATTATGCAAAAAGGATTCAGAATGCCATGCTGCCTCCCATGAAAATGCTGAAATCCTTCTTTCAGCAGTCTTTCTTGCTGTACCTTCCAAAAGACATCGTAAGCGGTGATTTTTACTGGATCAACAAACTCTACAACAAAATATTTATTTCCGCCGTCGATTGCACCGGGCATGGCGTTCCGGGTGCTTTCATGTCCATTATTGGTTTCGAGCTCTTCCGGAAAATTACCAATATTGAAGGATTGACCCGGCCCTCCGACATACTGAATAAGCTTAATGAGGATTTTCATGAAATTTTCAGGGATGTGGAAAACATTGTCCTTCGCGATGGTATGGATGTTGCCTTCTGCGCTATCGATATCAACGATATGATCCTGGAGTACTCAGGAGCCTTTAACCCGTTGTATCTGATACGCGACAATAAAATCACTGAAATAAAAGGAGACCGGTTTGCGATCGGGCTTGACGAAACCAATTTTAAGGACCTGACCTTTAAGAACCACATGATTCCGCTTCAGGAAGGGGATTTGATTTACATATTCTCCGATGGATTTGCCGATCAGTTCGGAGGTCCCGAAGGCAAGAAATTCAAATACCGCCGATTCAGGCACCTGTTGCTTAACATTCATCAGCTCCCCATGGAGGATCAGCGCGATATTCTCGAAACCAGCCTTCGTGACTGGAAGGGAGATAATGAACAGGTGGATGATGTGATGGTGATCGGAATAAAGATTGATTTTTGACTCCTTATTCTTCCACTTCCAGCAGGTTCTTCATCTTCTGCACCAGGATATCCACATGAAATGGCTTGCTGATGTAGTCATTCATGCCGGCGGCCAGGCAGGTTTCCTTATCGCCTGATAAGGCATTGGCCGTAATGGCAATGATGGGTGTATGAGAATTGGTGGCGGATTCAAGTTCACGGATCTTTTTCGTGGCAACGATACCGTTCATCACGGGCATTTGAATATCCATCAGGATCAGATCGTACTTGCTGGTCCCGAATTTATCCAGGGCTTCTTTACCATGATGGGCAATATCAATATTCCGGACCGCATTCTTCAGGCTCAGAATGATTATCTTCTGGTTGATGGCATTGTCTTCCACCAGCAATATACTTGCATCATGGAGATCTATTTTGCGTTTACCCGGCAGTAATTTATTGCTTTCTTTTTCAGGTTCTGCCTTTTTTGATACAAAACGGACATCCTTTTTCAATTCAATGGTGAACCGCAAAACGGTTTTGTTATCCTCTGCTACAATATCCAGATCTCCCTTGTAATATTGAATGATCTTTCTGGCGATGGTGAAGTCAAGAAAGAACTCATCCAACCGGTCTGTTCCTTCAGCCAGACTAATCGGGTCAGGCTTGCCATAGAAATTTCCGAACTCATCCCGCTCAATTTTAAGGGAAGGACATTTGACAATAAAAGCCAGTTCGGAGACCGCTTCATTTTCTTTTACCGGTTCAATATCGATTATAATTTCGATGTTTTGCTTGGCTTCCGATTTAATAATGTTTTCAATCAGGTTCAAGAAAATCTGCTTGATGCGGATGGGGTCGCCCATGAAATAACTGCGGATGTTTTTTGAAACATGCAGCTGAATGCTGACCCTTTCCTTGTGCTGGTCATGAAAGAGCTTAAAGGTATTGTTTATGGTGGAGAACAGATCAAAACTGACCTGCGCGCTAAGTTCTTTTTCAATCTTTACCTCGGAGACTTTTACAATGTTGTTGACCACATTGATGAGGTTATTGGTTGAAGCAATGATGGTTTCAAACATATCGCGCTGTTCGGGATCCAGCTTTGACAGGTTGATAAGGTTTGAAACCACCGTAAGGTTATTCAGGGGTGTTCGTATCTGATGAGACAACTTGGAAATAAAATCATCTTTCTGACGGTTATCATTCCGGCTGTCAAGAATGGCTTTTTCAAGTCGCTGCCGGTTATAATTTTCATTATACCCATACAGGTACATCAGCAGAAAAACAATAAGGCAGACTCCAATGAGGCCGGCAGCAAAACCCAGGCTGTACGCGGCAGCCGGAAAATACAAATTATGCAGAATAATCACGCAGATTATCAGTCCGAGATAAACAAGGGTGGCTATCTGTCCTCTTCTGAGTCCGTATACCGGAAGGATTATCAGCGGGAACAGGCCAACCAGGCATAATTCAAATCCATGGTAACGGCCGATAAGAAGAATGAACAGAAAAACACTGCCGATGAGTCCGGTGATCAACAAACCACACAACCGGTAATTCCGTGTAATGGACAGTAAAAAGATATTGCAGAGGGCAAGGACGGAAGCTGCCAGCAATATGCCGGATAAAAAAGAAATACCCTTTGCCGAAAGTACGGCCCCATAAGCCAGGAAGGTGATAAAACCGATCAGGTTTAAGGTATATACAATTATGGTTTTGTTGGTTATTTGCAGGTCAAACTGCTGCTCAAGCTTCCCTGAAATCCGGTTCAGTATCTTGTTTAAAATTTCCATCCGAGTTCAAAAAACAAAATGCCAGGCTTTAGAGTCCTAAATATAAGAAATATTGTCATTCATTGCGAAACGGTTATCACATTATTGCAAAAAAATTGACCCGGGCATAATAAAATAATCGGTAAATTTGTTAAAGTAATAGTCATTTTCATAAATATGAACAAAGCAGCCAGCATAACAACCATGCTGTTGTTTCTGTCTTTTTTTACCCTTGCCGGACAGCAGGACAGCGCGAACCTGGTAAAGTATACGCCCGACTTTAAATTCAATGAAGGATTATTCCTTGCTTTTGAACAGGTAAGGAATAACGATCCCGTTGCAAAATCGAGGATCGTTACACCGATTGCGTATGATGATCCGGATTTTTATAACCGGATACTGGAAAACAAGAAGATCTATTTTTTTAATGACCTGGGCGTAAAGGAAGAAATTGCAACCAAGAATATCTGGGGCTTTTCCAGAAACGGGGTACTTTACATCAGTCTAAATGAAGGTTTTTACCGGATCACCATCGTGGGAAGTATCTGTCATTTTGTTGCCAATCTGACCACGTATAGTTCCAATTACGGGTATCCTTATTCCTATCCCTACTATGGTTTCTATGATTATGGCCCATACCAGAGTTACCCCGGCACTACTTCCTCCACAGAAATGAAGCAATATATCCTGGACTTTAAAACAGGACGTGTGCTTGATTACAACGTGGAGAGTGTGGAAGTGTTATTGATGGCTGACCCTGAACTTCATGATGAGTTCTCCAGCCTGAGCAACAAAAAGCAAAAGCAACTTAAATTCTTGTATATCCGAAAGTTTAATGAGAGAAATCCCTTGTATTTTCCAAAAAATTAATCCTTCAGAAGTATGAAACGGATCACAGCAGGTTTCGTGTTTATGATTGTGTGCGGTATCGTCCTTTCACAGAATTATGTGCCCACCCCTGAGGACATAAAAGCGTTTTTTACGACCAAAACCCTGGTTGTGCTGGAAGATAATCCCCTCATGGAATACAATTACATCATAAAGGACATCATGAAAAAGGAATGGAACGTTACGGAATATGATTTTATTTCTTCCGGGGAGTTCGAAGAAAAAAGAAAAGATCCGCAGTATTCCTTCCTGTATATGGCAAGGGTCACTTTTGAAAGCGACAATACCGATGCTACTTACCGGTTCCTGCACCTGTCCCTGGGTGGTGATTATTTCAGGTTAAATGAAATGCCCGATTTGGTTGCACTGCCCCTGGCCTATTACGATGTGGAAGAAGAAAATTATTCCTATAAACTGGCTCTTCTGGTGAGGTTTATGCAAAATCATGTCAGGCTGATCAGCGAAAATCCGGAAATTATATCGGCCAATGTTTTTAAACACTATAACGATAACATAAAAGATATCCGGGATAAAACCCTGTATATTCTCGAAAGCGAGCTATCCAGTGAGGTGAATTCAGCTGCCCGCATTAAGAAAGTTTACCCCTACAAATTTAAAATTGCCACCCGGGAGGAAATTGCTGAAGCAATCGATGAAAGGGATCCCGATGTCGTGTTTCTGCATAAGGTCGGACCCGAAGGAACCAAAGAGCATGCGCGCTGCTATAAAGTCATCATTGGTGCGGCTGATGCAAACTTTTATTATTTTGATTATCATAGCGTAAGCGATAAAAATCCGGATGGTTTTTTGGAAGATGATTTTAAAAAACTGGTCAGAAACTGATGGTTTGTCCCTGATCGTAATAATCCGTACAGTCTTCATTCCAGGGTATTGATTTTGAGTGGAAAAACAACATTGTTAAAATATTTTAATCATTGCAATAGAAAAGAAGCATAAGAATTACTAATTTCATTATCAAATTTTTACCCGATTTGAACCTGTATTCCTTATCCCTATGAAGAAATTAACCCTA
>JAGDMB010000354.1 GCA_017860375.1 Bacteroidota bacterium
ATCGTTAAGGATCAGTTCGGAACCCCTTTCTATCAAAAAAAGGACAGATAAATCCCGCAAAATCAGCCCGTCGGTTTTAATTACCGCACCGGCGAACTCGGGCTTCTTTCTGCATGCCAACAGTCCGTAACGCGAACCGGTTATGCTCGAATTTCTTGCTTCGAGCCGGGAATTATCCTTTGAGGCCAGGCCAATATTGACATTTTCAATCCGGATACTGTCCGCCATTACAACCGATGCCTCACCCACACTAATCCCTTTGTCTTTGGCGTTCCTTATGACGCAGTTCCTGACCGTGCAGGTGCTCCCTGAAACATCAACGGCATCATTTTTAATGTCTTCAAAATTTGAAAATTCAACCGTACCGTCTGAAAAATCCGAATCAAATGCATCACTGTAAATATTATCAAAGAGGCAATTCGTCAGGGTGAAATCCGAACGGATGATATTCAGGGCATCTTCGCTGCTGTTGTTTGTAAAACTGACATCCGTAAAGGTTACCTGCGATTCATAAAACGTCACGGCTCCTGTCAGGCTCCAACCATTATAACGCAAACTGCTGAGCCGGCTAAAGATAACATGGCGTAAAACCGATTTTTTCCCGGCCTGCAGCACAATAAATCCCATGGAGGAATTATCCCCTGAAAAGATTCTTATTTTACGGTCGCTTTCACCCATAGCCATCACCGGTGAATACGAAAGGAAAAATGCACCCTCTGTGAAATCAAGCATTGCCCCGGCTTTAATTTCAACATCATAACCTTCCGGAATAACAACGGATTCATTGAATTCATGGCGGCCGGCGGGGATCGTGATTTTCTTCCCGGAAGCATATTTTGCCATAAAAACAGCCTGGTTTTTTTTCAGCAGAACCATCCGGGGTGAAATGTTTTCAGGAAATTTCCATTTGAAAATTTCTACAGAATAAATAGCCTCGAACAGGGGCGAAGTATAGAATAATTCGCTGCTGCCTGAAGGGATCTCCAAATCGCGGGTATGACTGCCGGTGTTTACTGACTTAACCCTGAGGGGCCGGGGGAAAAGAATCCTTTTACCGGTGGAATCCACATATCCGGTTAGTTCAATATCCGAGGTAAAACTGTTTACGACCTTTACCTTGTCTGCTGAATTTACCTGTTGCTGCTGGCGATAGGCTTTCACATAAACAGGAGGGGCTTCGGATGACCGCACGATGTCATAGCGGATTGGTTTATGAACCGGTTTTAATCCTTTAGATGGATCTTCAGCGATCAGGCGGTCCATTTCTTTATCCAGCACCTTGCGTATGCGGGAAGCATTTTTTATCAAAAAGGAATCATCGTAATGGTAGTAGAAGAACTCTTCTCTTAACAAAGCCTCTGCTTTTTTTATTTCGGGTTCGGCATCCTTAAGGAACTGTTTTATATACGCTTCATCCGAAAATCGTTCCAGGTAGTGAAAATAATATTTCCGGAATGTTGAATCAAGGAAATACTGGTTTACGAGGCTGGCCGGATTGGAAATTACATCTTCGGGATGGTTAAAAGTTCCCAGGATTACGCGTGAATCGCTGTATTTCTCGAGTATAACCGAATAACAGTCAAATGCGATCGGCTCGAGCGTGCAGGTTACCGGATTAAAATAAAAACGCTGGTTATGCCATGTTAATCCGTGATATCCCTGTGTTACATCAATCAGCGCAAGGTGACGGGCCAGCTTGTCTACATCAAACATGTCCTTCAGGGGATGATTCCATTCCCTGTACATCTTCATCAGGTTCTGTGCAATTTCAAACTGCTCGAAAAGGGCAGGGGTGGATACCGTGCGGTTCGCCTTAAAAGGGAGGATCGCACTTTCTTCAAAGTCAGGCATCAGAACAGGCTTGCCCGTATTCATATTCACCCGGGTGGTAAACCAGAATGATTCCTCGGAGAATTTAACAATCGGCCCTTCCCTGCGGTTATTGCTTTCAACAAGCAACTTGTCAAAGTGCTCTTCATAGGCGTAAACCCCAAGATCCTGACCGTTAAGCTCAACATTGATGAATCCGTATCGTGTAGCCAGCACATCTTCCTTCCGGAACAACAAATGCAACAGCCATTCATCTATAAAAACACGGCTCTCGGGAGTCTGCACGGAAAAAGTTTTCATTCCCTTCCAGCTATAGGCGGATTTTAGTTTTATCCTGAACGACCATTTATCCCCCTGCAGGTGATCGAGCCAATCGCCTTTTAACCGCATACTGCCCCTGAGGGTGTCTCCCATATAAATGAATTTTGCCTTTACATAATCTCCATCGTCGGTATCCAGAATGCCACGTGACAGGGCTTCCTTTCTTTTTTCTCCCAGCTGAGCCATGGCGGATTCTTTTACCTCAATCTTCAGCAGCATTTCAGGAGCAATATCCCGTTTAACCGGCGGTGTTCTTTCAAAGGAGAAATCATCAATGTACCCGGTTGTCCCCTGGTAATTCCATACAAATATCCTCAGGATGCCGTTATGCAGATTTCCGGGAGCCTTGATTTTCAGTCCTATCTTTTTCCAGCCCGTTGAGTCTTCTTCTATGACAGCTTTATTTTCACGATAATAAAGTCCGCCGCTGTCACTAAGTACAAGGCAGGGTTCGAAACCATAACACCAGAATTCAGCTTTGAGGATCTCGTTCCTTTTCACGTGGCTCACATCGATAGTAAAACCATAAGGTGATTCTTTCGTGAGTCTCAGTGAATACCTTCCTGAATGCGCAATGGAATCGGTCCGCTGTCGGTGTGCATATACCTGAACCGAACTGTCGCTCGTCAGGATGTAATTTTCGTCTGTATGCAACGATTCAGCGTCGGCATACAGCCTCGCAATGCCTTCAACGGTGGCGTATTCAATCGGGCTTTCCTCGCCGTCCTTCGATTTGTCACTGCAACCCCCTGCAAAAAGAAGGGATAAAACCGCACAATAATATAGTCTGCTTATGCTCATTCGTTTTTAACTACCGGTGCGAAATTAAGGAAAATCTTTTCTCGCGGCATAAAAATACCGCATCGGTATCAGCATAAATATCCACGAAAGCTGGGCAACGATAAAGAATACGTTGACTTCTCCGGGAAAGAAAAGAGTGGTCAGGGTCACGCCAAGGCCTATGTTATTCGCTCCTGAACTCACGGAATAACTGATTCTGCGGGGCTTGTCCTGACGGTAAAGCAAATAAAAACCGATGAAGTAAAGGACCAGGTAACTGATAACCGACAGGAAGGTGTATGAAAGAACTTTTACGGGACTTTCAAGGATTATGGAACGGTTGTTGGAAGTGGCCGCAATGAAAACGATAATAAGTCCGAGTGCTGTTATCAGTGGGCTGTTTTGTGTTATTATCCTGCGTAACCCTTTGAACCTGCGCAATGGAAGGTGCACCATAAACGGGATCACGATGGTGTAGACCATGGTATAAAACAGATGGTGGCCGTCGATATTGACTTCTTTTGAAAGCAGCAGATCAC
>JAGDMB010000065.1 GCA_017860375.1 Bacteroidota bacterium
AATAAGTATTTCTTCCAATCAAAGGGTTGTGCCTGTTTTTTAATCCGGTCCCGGGCGATCCAGGCTTCATCCATTTCAGTCCCAATAAATTCCAACCTGGCCGTGTTTTCCTGATATCCTATCCTGAACGGGCTGAAGCCAGGCTTTCGGAGTTCAAATTCGGCAATGGCCATTTTGCCGGGCTTTTCTTTCGTTATCGTTTTCACCATAGGGAAAGCGTGATGAAAGAAAGGCATACGATTTTGTATAGGCAGCTTGTTCCCAAACACCGATTTTTCAGAGCGTAAAAAATTATCAATCAAAGTAATATACCACAAAGGAATACGATAGGGTATTTTAGCCAATACCAAAATAGGTATAAATAATAGTACTTTTATGATCGGATTGCCTATGATGGTAAATAACAAAACGATACTTTTGAAAAGTACATTAATTAGATAGACAATATAAATTCCTGATGAGTAAAAAACCGTATTAATCCCTTAATAATCAATTCTATGAAAGCGTGGATTTTCATCGTTCTTTTCCTTATGATGGCTGTTTCAGTAAAAGCCCAGACAACGAATGATGTGCTGAACCTGCTTATTCAGAACAACAGTATTACCCAGGAGCAAGCGGATTCGTTACGGGCAGAAGCCGCCATCAAGCAACAGGAGGCAGATGCCAAAAAGAAAATATTTCCATTAACGGCTGGAAGGGCACTTCAGTTATCAGGATATGGACAATTCCGTTATCAGTATCTTCAGGAACAAGGGAAAAGCGACGTTTTTGCTGTGCGTCGTGCCTATGTTAATTTGAAAGGCGACATCACTCCATTTTGGAGCTACAGGTTGCAGGTTGATTTTGCCTTTGGTCCAAAAATTATAGATGCCTATACCGAACTAAAAATTAAAGATTATATTAATTTTACTATCGGCCAGCAGTTGATTCCTTTTTCGCTGAATAATATTACGTCCAACACAAAACTTGAACTGGACGATCGCACGCAGGCTGTTGCAGCCTTTTCATCCCGGGCGGGTGATGTTCTGGGAGACAATAACGGCCGTGATATTGGTGTGTCTGCTTACGGAAGTTTCCTTCCGATAAATGACTTTGATTTAATAGAATACCGCATTGGCGTTTTCAATGGTATGGGCATAAACAAGCTTGATCTTAATGAAGCCAAAGACATAATCGGACGTATTGTTTTCCACCCCTTTAAAGGGCTGGATGTCGGTGGCTCTTTTTATTCAGGATGGACCCCTGACTCCGCAACCCTAAATAACAAGACTTCACCTGAGCTGTTGGGTGCGCGTCAAAGACTGGGTGCTGAATTAAATTATACGGTTAAATTCATGAATATAAAGGCTGAATACCTGGTTGCCAAAGACGGAGAAGTGAGTAAAAACGGCTATTATGCCCAGCTTGCTGCATTTGTTATCCCTGCCAAAGTGCAGATCGTAGGGCGTTATGATGCGTACGACAGGGATACGGATAAGGAGGATAACCGGAATACAAATATCACATTTGGAGCCAACTATTTTATCAATTCCTTCGCCTTGCTTCAGGCATCCTATACAATACGTCAGGAAGAGAGCAACAGCATAGCGAATGATATCGCATCGGTGCAACTGCAAATCAGTTTTTAAATTATGAGACCAAAGAAAGACAGGATTTTAATCCATTATAAAAAAATGAAATCAAAAACTATAGTATATCAGGCCGGGTTATTTATGCTTGGTTTTATGATGCTGAACCCGGTAAAAGCACAGGATAAACTGCAGGGCAAGCTTTCGCTGTCAGGGGCATGGGCCCTTTATCCGATGGCTGTAAAATGGGCAGAGGAATTTAAAAAGCTTCATCCCGATGTTAAGATTGATATATCCGCCGGAGGCGCCGGAAAAGGATTAACGGATGCAGTAAGTGGTCTGGTTGACATCGGTATGGTTTCGCGTGAAATATATCCGGAAGAAGTTAAAAAGGGAGCGTATTCATTTGCTATGGTCAAGGATGCGGTTGTGCCCGTGGTGAATGCTTCAAATCCGGCTATACAGGATATACTTGCCAAAGGATTGAAACGGGAAGCCGCAAATAACATCTGGATTACCGGGAAAGCCAAAAGTTGGTCGCAGGCGGTGGCAACCAGTTCAAAAGCCCCGATCCACGTCTATACCCGATCCGACGCCTGCGGTGCAGCAGAAACATGGGCCAAATACTTCGGTAAAAAACAGGAAGATTTGCTGGGCAGCGGCGTATATGGTGATCCCGGTCTGGCACTTGCGGTAAAAAAAGATCCGCTGGGAATCGGGTTTAATAATATCGGGTATGCATACGACCATAATACACGCCGACAGATTCAAGGTATCCGGGTTGTACCACTTGACCTGAATAACAACGGAAAGATTGATGCGAATGAAAACTTTTATAATACGATTGATGCAATTGTGGAAGCTATCGCCCAGGGTCAATATCCTTCACCACCCGCACGCGATTTATATTTTGTAACAAAAAATAAACCTCAGAAACCGATCGTAAAAGAGTTTATCAGGTGGGCATTGACGGAAGGACAGAAATATGTGAATGAGGCAGGGTATATTAACCTGTCAAATGAAAAATTAAAAACCGAAATAAGCAAGCTGTAAAGGTATGCTGAAAATACGGCTGCTAAAGGACAAAATTGCCCGGCGATACATGCTGGGTATCACTGTTTTTTGTCTGCTCCTGTTGTTTATAATCGGGGCAGGATTGCTGGCAAAATCCATCCCGGTTCTGCAGGAAAAAACACTTTGGGAGCTTATTGGCACGAGCAGCTGGAAACCCTTTAAAGGAGAGTTCGGCTTTTTGACCTTTATCTTAAGTACAATTTATGTGACCGCTATTGCCATTCTTATTGCGCTGCCACTTTCATTGCTTGCTTCTATTTACCTGAGTGAATATGCTTCAGACAGGATAAAACGCTTTTTCAGTCCGGTAATAGACCTCCTGGCAGGTATTCCGCCGGTGATATACGGTGTATGGGGAACCCTCACGATCGTTCCGCTTATTGCCGATAAAATTGCTCCCTTGTTTGTGGATTTTTCCACCGGTTATAGTATGCTGGCGGGCGGACTCGTATTGGCTATCATGATTGTGCCAATTATTATCAGTGTCCTCACGGAGATATTCAATGCAATTCCAAAGGATATACGTGAAGCATCGTGGTCTTTGGGGGCAACAAAATGGGAAACCGTTAAAAAGGTGGTCCTCCGGAGATCCCTGCCGGGAATAATTGCGGCAACTGTACTGGCTGTTTCACGGGCCTTCGGTGAGACGATGGCTGTGCTGATGGTGTGTGGAAATTTTACGGATTTGCCCAAATCAATTTTTGATGCATGTTATCCGCTGCCGGCTTTAATTGCCAACAACTACGGGGAGATGATGTCGCTCCCATCCTATGAATCGGCACTGATGTTTTCCGCCTTGCTGCTGTTTGTGATCATTGTATTGTTTAACGCGGGTTCGCGCCTTATCCTGGACCAGATAAACCTGAAATATCATCTATGAGAAAACTGGAAGAAAAAATATTCAAAGGATTGATGATCGGGGCTTCGGCGATTATCATTTCAATCTTACTGTATATTCTTTATATTATTATTCGCAAAGGAATCCCTTCCCTGACCCTTGATATGATTACAAAAGTTCCTTCGGGAGGGTACTATTTGGGTAAAGAAGGAGGAATTCTGAATGCCATTGTGGGCTCCCTTCTGTTAATTACCGGTGCCGTACTGATCAGCATTAGTATTAGCTTGCCGGTAGCCTTGTACATCAATTTCATCCTGCATAAAAACTCAAGATTTTCAAATATTGTGCGCTTGTCGTTTGACATTTTATACGGAATCCCATCCATAGTATACGGAGCCTTCGGATTTATGCTGATGGTTTTCCTCGGTTTGCAGGCCTCTTTGCTTGGCGGGATAATTGCAGTTTCATTCCTGATTATACCCATCATGGTCCGTTCTATCGATGAAGTGGCCGCCTATATTCCGCGTGACCTGATCGAAGCCCCGCAGTCACTCGGCGCCACGCGGTATGAAACACTCAAAGTTATTGTCAGGCAACTGATGCCCGGAATTACCACAGCCGTACTTTTAGCTGTCGGACGCGGTATTGGAGATGCCGCAACGGTATTGTTCACCGCCGGATATACCGACAGCATACCCGTTTCACCAGGTCAGCCGGCAGCTACACTGCCACTGGCTATCTTCTTTCAACTGGGCAGTCCGTTGGAGGAAGTGCAAAACAGGGCGTATGCAGCCGCGCTGATACTGACGGCAATTATTTTGCTGCTTAGTTTTTCAGCCCGCTATTTCAGTGCAAAACTTTCAAAATCAAAAATATGATCGGTGCGAAACATCCTCCGAAGAACGCTATGGAATATTTGATGGATAGTAAGGAAACCGAAAAATCAAATGCGGTAAAAACAAATCTTTCCGTTAAAGATTTGAATGTCTATATTCAGGATAAGCATATTCTGAAGAATATTACTTTGGCCATTCCTGAAAAAAGCATCACATGCATCATCGGGCCTTCAGGGTGCGGAAAAACCACGTTACTCAGGTCGTTTAACAGGTTACACGATGATGCTGCGGATGTAAGGGTCACCGGTAATGTGGTGATCGATGGCGAGGATATATATGGGAAAGGGGTTGAGGTTACCCATATCCGGAAAAAAATGGGACTTCTGGCTCAACGTCCCACGGTTCTGCCCATGTCGATTTTCGAAAATGTGGCCTATGGTCCGCGGATATATGGAGTGAAGAAGCGCAGGCAATTGTATGAAATAGTAAAGAATCAGTTGGTATCGGTAGGTTTATGGAATGAGGTCAACGACCGCCTGAAGACTCCTGCCATACGGTTGTCTATTGGTCAGCAGCAAAGGTTGTGCCTGGCCCGCGGATTAGCGGTTGAGCCTGAAATTATCCTCGGCGACGAAGCGACTTCCGCGCTTGATCCGATATCCACCGCCAAGATTGAAGAATTGTTTCTGCAGCTTAAAGAGAAATACGGTATCGTGCTTGTCACACACACGCTGCGCCAGGCGAAACGGATCGCTGACTATATTGCCTTTATGTACCTGGGTGAACTGATTGAATTTGGCACGGCTGATGCAATATTGAATCATCCCCAAAAACAACTTACAAAAGACTACCTGAGCGGCAGTTTCAGTTAGACTTCACTGTGCAATCAAACTGGACGATAGAACAGAGCTGCACCGGAACTGGCGGATATTTTCTTTTTGCTTCGATTAGTCCCACACGTATTTCCAGGTATTATCATTTTGTTTTTTCCATACCGTATGAAAAATTCCTTTATATTCAACGGATTCGTCCTTTTCATTTTTTATTTTCCATACATATTTTCCATAGGTATATCCAAGCGTTCCGCAATCTGAAACCTCAATAAAATCAGGGGTCCAATTTACTGTTGCATTCCTGTTATTTCTTTTTTCATAATAGATTTTGATATTCTCTTTCCCCTGGATGAGTGTGTCGTTTTCCCTTTTGATTACGGCTTTTTCATCTGCAAAATAATAAAAGGCTTCAGCTATGCCTTTTTCAGATGCCATTTTTTCAAATGCCTTTTCTGTTTGCGCTATTTCATGTATCATTTTTTCCTTGTCGGTGCAAGGATGGCATGAAGTACTTAGAAAAATACAGGTTAAAATAGAATAGACAGGTTTCATAGGATAATAGATTAATTGTATTGAGTTGAAAGCTTTATTACCGATTGGTTATACAAAGACAGGTGGATCAGATGTAATAATCGATCGTATCAATAAGTCCGTTTTTCATGGCAAACATCATTAATTCAGAAACATTCTTAATGCCGAGCTTCCGGAAAATGTTTTTGCGATGCGTCATTACGGTATGAAAACTAATGTTTATTTGACGGGCAATTTCCTTGGTGGTCAAACCTCTTGCGATAAGAACCACAATATCTTTTTCAGCGTTTGTAAGGGTGAATGATATGTCCGGACTGACTTTTTTCTCTCTGGTTTCAAGCAGCATGTCAACAATTTCGGGTGAATAATACTTTTTCCCCTTGACGGCAGCATGGATAGCCTCAACTATTTCGTGTTTTTCGGCTGTTTTGTACAGGATATTCTTTATTCCGAATTTGTTAAGGTTATCCATTTCGTGGCGGCTGATAAGATTGCTTAAAACAACGATGGCCATTGCCGGATGATTGGCTTTAATTTCTCCCAGGTATTGAATACCTTTCAGGCTGAGGATGGCTATATCAAGGATTAATACATCAGGATTGTTGTTTTGCATGAATTTTTCAAGGTCATGGGCTGACTGCAGCACTCCTGTTATGGTAAAGCCTTCGGTTTCCGACAGTATTTTTTGCAGCGCCTCGGTAATGAGAAACTGATCATCGGCAAGCAATATGGTATGGCAATGTTCCACTCTTTATCCGGCAATTCAGAAATGAGAAATTAAAGGATCCGATTTCTCCGTTTGTTCCAGCTATAGTATGGTAAATTAAGCAAAGAAAATGCATTCTTTTTAATTGAAAAACCATTTGATGGATTTTATCGCAATTCGTAAATATTTTGTGGGATATACCCTGTTTATGGTATCTAAAATACCCTCTCTATGGTATTATATGATACGGTAATCCGCCTCAACTTTGCAGAAGGTAAAACGAAAAAGCAACCGCCATGACAAAAATTGCAAAACGCCTGACTGATCTGATCGGAAACACCCCGTTGCTGGAACTCTCCAACATCAGTAAGGCCAACAAGTCATCTGCGACCCTTATCGCCAAGCTTGAATACTTCAATCCTGCAAGCAGCGTCAAAGACCGTATAGGTTTTGCGATGATTGAAGAAGCAGAAAAACAGGGGAAGATCAACCGCGATACAACCATCATTGAACCCACCAGTGGCAATACCGGAATTGCACTGGCTTGGGTGGCGGCATCAAAAGGGTATAAGCTGATCCTTACCATGCCTGAGACATTCAGTGTCGAACGAAGGAATCTTTTGAAAGCCCTGGGAGCACAGCTGGTTTTGACTCCCGGATCCGAAGGTATGGCCGGAGCAATTCGAAAAGCGGAAGATCTGCATGCGGATACGCCCAATTCATTTATTCCCCAGCAGTTTAAAAATCCGGCAAATCCTGAAATACACCGCAGGACAACAGCCGAAGAAATATGGCGTGATACCGATGGAAAGGTGGATGTTTTTGTTTCCGGTGTTGGCACGGGAGGGACCATCACTGGTGTTGGAGAGGTGCTGAAAAAGCGCAATCCCGGTGTAAAAATTGTTGCTGTTGAACCGGCAGATTCCCCGGTCCTTTCGGGAGGTCAGAAGGGCCCCCATAAAATTCAGGGCATCGGCGCGGGTTTTATTCCGGAAATACTGAATCGTTCCGTCATTGATGAAATTATAAAAGTTAAAAACGAGGATGCTATTCAAACCAGCCGCGAACTGGCCAGAAAGGAAGGATTGCTCGTAGGTATTTCATCCGGAGCGGCTGCCTGGGCTGCCTTGCAGGTTGCCTTACGAAAGGAAAATGCGGGTAAGAATATTGTGGTAATTTTGCCGGATACCGGCGAACGGTATTTAACCTCGCAATTATACAATAATGAATAACGGAAAATCAGTAATCATCAATAAAGAATCATTTTATGTCAGAAAAAAATTATCATTTTGAAACGCTGCAGTTGCATGCCGGCCAGGAAGCCGATCCAACCACAGGTGCCAGGGCAGTCCCTATATACCAGACCTCTTCTTATGTATTTAAGGATGCTGAGCACGCGGCCAATCTGTTCGGATTAAAAGAGTTTGGCAATATATACACCCGGATCATGAACCCGACCACCGATGTTTTTGAGAAACGGATGGCCGCGTTGGAAGGCGGAGTGGCTGCGGTTGCAACTTCATCGGGCCAGGCTGCGCAATTCCTGGCTATTACCAATTTATTGGAAACGGGTGACAATCTTGTATCCACTTCCTATTTATATGGAGGAACTTTCAACCAGTTTAAGGTTCAGTTCAAAAGGCTGGGAATTCAGGTAAAATTCGTTAACGGTGACAATCCTGTTGAATTTGAAAAGCGGATCGACAGCAAAACCAAAGCCATATACCTTGAAACCATCGGCAATCCGAAGTTTAATATTCCCGATTTTGATGCCATAGCCGCTATTGCAAAAAAACACGGTATTGTGCTGATTGTTGACAATACATTTGGTGCCGGGGGATATTTATTCCGTCCCATTGAACATGGCGCCAATATCGTGGTTGAATCCGCAACAAAATGGATAGGCGGGCATGGCACCAGTATCGGGGGTGTGATTGTGGATGCCGGAAATTTCAACTGGGCCAATGGAAAATACCCTCAGTTTACAGAACCTTCTGAAGGATATCATGGTCTTAAGTTCTGGGATGTTTTTGGTGCTCCCGGGCCATATGGAAATATTGCTTTTGCCATCAGGGCCAGGGTGGAAGGTTTGCGTGATTACGGCAGTTCCATGAGCCCGTTTAACGCGTTTCTGCTTCTTCAGGGACTTGAGACTCTCTCCCTGCGGGTGCAGCGACATGTTGACAATGCACTTGAACTGGCGCAATGGTTAAAGAAACATCCAAAAGTTGAATTTGTTGATTATCCCGGATTAACGGATAGTCCATACCATTCATTGGCAAAAAAATACCTGAAGCACGGATTTGGAGGTGTACTTTCATTCAAAGTGAAAGCAGGCAAAGAAGCAGCTGATAAACTGGTAAACAATGTGAAACTTGTCAGCCATCTTGCCAACGTAGGGGATGCCAAGACCCTGATTATTCATCCCGCTACCACAACCCATGAACAATTGAGTGCGGATGAACAGATTAGTTCAGGTGTGGCTCCTGGTATTTTAAGAGTATCTGTTGGAATTGAGAACATTGAGGATATTAAATCTGATTTCCAACAAGCCTTTGATCTGATTTAACCTGTTTAGGATTTCGATGGAGCCGGTGGACTTAAGTCACCGGCTTTATCTGTAAAACAACCACATAATGCAACCAGAGCGGATTATTTGACAATAGGATCCCCGGCACGTTAATTTTTCTTAAAAACACCGGCAATTACCTCATTTTGTAAACATTTTTCCACTAGCTTGGTTACTCTATTAAGTGAAAAAGGTTGTTTCCATATTAATGGTATCCCTAATTCTGATTTCGGCGATGCGCGTTACTGTCGCCACACATTTCTGTGGCGGTGTGGTTGCGGCTTCCAAAATTTCGCTTTCAGGTGAATTGGCATCATGCGGTATGGAAGGCACCGAAAACTCATACCCTGTTACGGGAAACTATTTGTCCTCACACTGTTGCAATGATGAAGTTTCGGTTTATGCAGTTGATGACCATTATGCTCCCTCATTTTCAGTTAGTAATGAACTCTCACAAAATATTTTG
>JAGDMB010000355.1 GCA_017860375.1 Bacteroidota bacterium
TTCTCCTGGATCCTGGCCTTTTTACCGGTTAGTCCACGGAGGTAGAATATTTTTGCCCGGCGAACCCGGCCCAGCTTGTTTACTTCGATGGTATCAATATAGGGTGATGAAAACGGGAAAATACGTTCCACACCAATATTGCCCGACATTTTCCTGACCGTGAAAGTGGCACCCGAACCGGTTCCCTTTTTCTGCAATACCACGCCACGGAATTGCTGGATCCTTTCTTTGTTCCCTTCCACTATCTTATAATGTACCGTTACCGTGTCACCGGCCTTGAATGCGGGATATTGCTTTGCGGCGGTAAACGTGTTCTCGGCAGCTTTAATTAAGTCCATCCTTATCGAGTATTAAAAAGTTTCACGCGAAATTTTCAGGCCGCAATATTAGCAATAATTTTTCAGAAAAAGGTATTAAAATGGAAATTCTTCAGATTTAAATTCTTCCATTTTTTCAAATTCGGGTTCCCTGGCAACTTCATGCACCGGATTGCCATCCACATAAATAGCCTTATTGGGCTTTGCCGGGCAGACATGTTCGCAGGCTCCGCAACCAATGCAGGTGCTGGGATGGATTTCGGGTATCGTAAGTCCCTCTTTGTAAGGGACCATTCTAACGGCCTGCGTCGGGCAGTGTTCCGCGCATGAACCGCAGGAGGTTTCATCGGTATACACTATGCAGTTCCGGAGGATTAAATTCACCTTCCCCATCTGGGTCAGCTTTTTATCCTCCAGGGTCATAGGCAGAATGGCACCGGTAGGACACACTGCACCACATTTTGTGCATTCGTATTCGCAAAAACCCACGGAAAAATCAAGGTGGGGTTGCAGTATCCCTGCAAAACCGTATTCGAGAAATGATGGTTGCAGGACTTGCGACGGACAGGCTGTAACACATAAATGACAGGCTGTACAATTCCTGTTGAAATGGGCCAGGCTGACAGAGCCGGGAGGCGAAACAGGATGATTCTTCTGAACCGGGATAAGCGCATCGCCTCTACCGACCTGTGCAGTCGTTCTTCGCGTTATTCCCGTCAGGGCAAGGATAAAAACCACCGATTTTGATAGAAACGCACGTTTTGAGGATTCGGTCTTCTCTGGATTCTTTTTCTCCAGTGCCATTCGGTAACTAACACTCACAGAAGGACAGACTTTCAAGCAATTATAGCAATCCACACAACGGGAAGCATCGATCTCCATCTTTTTAATATCAATACAGGATGATTTGCACACTACCGAGCATTTGCCGCATTGCGTGCAGCTGACCTTATCCATTTTGATCCTGAAAAGCGAAGTCCTCGATACAAGGCCCAGAAAAGTCCCTACCGGACAGACTGTATTGCAGAAAAGACGTCCGTGCAGCAATGATAGCCATAACACGACTGCCAGCATAACCATAGGGAAGAGGGCTTCCTTCCACTCAAAACCTCTGTAATCAAATTTGTACAGAAAAAACCAGTTCAGTTTTTCAAATTGTCCTGCAAGCAGGTTATTCAGGCTGATCACTACAGGCCGGCCCAGGTCTGAAAAGATACGTCCGAAATTACTGTAAGGATCGAGAAGGTAAAGGGTAACCAGACTGCCAAAAATAAGGGAAACCAAAGAAAGGATAAGAAAGCCGTACCGGATAATGTTGCGCGGCAGGGTGTATTTAAACCTTTTCTTAATGGAAAACTTCCTTGAAAGCCATGAAAATACATCCTGTAAGGTACCCAGGGGACAAAGCGTGGAACAGTATACCCGGCCAAACAAAAGGGTCAATACCAGTACAATCAAAAAACCAGCTGCCGAAGCCGATGCAATAACCGTAAAATTGATAACCGAAGGAATAAATTGCAGGCTATGGATGCGGTGAACCCAGGGAGTTGAAATGGATTCCCTGAAATCAAGAAAAATAGAGGCCAGTGCCACCAGGAAAAAGATGGACAGGAAGAGCCTGATGGCCTTGAGATGCTTCTGCTTCATGCCTACATCGTAATACGGTTGATCGTGAGTTTATCAAGGTTAAGGGTTCCTACACCCAATGCTTCCGCTAAACCGATATGCTTAACCTGGGAAGGTTCAAGACTTAATAATTTGGTGGCAGCAGCATCGGCGGCAACCATATCGGTGCTGATAATCTGGTATTTCAGGCTGACCACATCGGCAACCGATACACCTCGGGGACCATTCCGTTTCATCACACGATACGCATCGACTATGTTCAGCGCCGGTTTTTTGAAGGTGGCAAAATCGGCGATGCATTGCTGCAGGTTATTTGCATGCCAGAAACTCCTGTCCCACACTATACCCATAAGGTTTTTCATGGAAATGGTCAGTTTTGCCCCATCATGGGTCTTCAGAATCGGAACATTAATAAACACATCCGATTCAAGGATCTTTTCATGGACCTTCGCATTTTTCAGTATTTTGCCTTTAGTAACGGTCACCGGGTGATAATAGCCTTCACTGTTTCCCGGTACCATAATGCCGCCCGCTTTTTTCACGGCATCCTCAATGCCGCTGTTTTTGTAACAACGGGTCCATTCGTTGCAGGTATTATCGAATACGTAGACTGCTTTTGCACCGGCCATTTTACAGTGTTCAACGATACGGCCGACCAGGAGAGGATTGGTATTGGCGGCCCTTTCAGGGGGCGTGTCCCAGCCGATGTTTGGTTTTATTACAACAGTCTGGTTGCGTTGAACAAATTGTTTCATTCCGCCCAGTGAAGCAATGGCTTTATCGAACATTTCACCGGGTTCCCCGCCTTTTATGGCAACCATATCGTAGGGCAGCACATAATTATTTGCCTCATGTGCAAAAAGACTGCGGTAATTACCGAGGGTCATGGCGGCTCCTGAAAGGGCACCCAAACTGACCGCCTTCCGTATAAAATCTCTCCTCTTCATAGGTTCATCAATGTATTAAATTACAGTACGCTATTCTAGTTTCAAAATCCAAAAAAAACAGGGTGGAAAATTAACATTTTTTTTTATGCGTTTCGGTTGTGCGAACTCAATCCTCTGAAATTTAGAACAAATCTAAATAATGCTAATTTATATATTTATAAATATGTAAATAATTAATATGAATCTGAGGCGAATATTCGGCCGCATTGTGAAATTATTTCTATTTTCGTAACCGCATTGGCGCGGAACAAAAGACTACCTGATGAAAATTCTTTATTACGATTGCTTTGCCGGCATATCCGGGGATATGAACCTGGGGGCATTGATCGACCTTGGGGTGGAAGAGAAATTCCTCAGGGAGGAACTGGGGAAGCTTGCCATTAAAGGGTATGAGCTGATTATCCGGAAAGATATACGCAAGGGGATCAGCGGGACGAAAGTGGAGGTGAGGCTGGAAAACATGGATCCTATGCCGCATGAACACCGGGAAAAGCAGCATGAAAATCAGGGGCCCGAACCGCATAAGGATCATCACCCTCCTCCTCACAAAGGGGAAAGCCATGAACCTCA
>JAGDMB010000356.1 GCA_017860375.1 Bacteroidota bacterium
TGTGGGTCTTCAGCAATTGCATCTTCATCCTGCCCTATTTTCAGGAAAACCAGATCCGCATCGGGGGCCATACCTTTAAATGAACCGATCCCGTTATTACCATGACTGTGCCCCTCGGATAATTTTCCCCTTCCAAGGGCTGTCGCCGCCACATGAGTCCCATGACCGGTAACCGTGTTTGCAACGTTGTCGTCGAGCAGGGGAAAATAAGAATAATCTTTATACTCAAATGAGGCAGGGAGATCAGAACCTTTGTAAGTCGTGTCTATGCCGGAATCGAGGATGCAAATTTTAACTCCTTTCCCGGTAAAACNNNNTATTGTTCAGTGCCTTACTTGCACGTTCTGCCGAATCCACTTTCTTTATGAATGAAAGTTCAAGAATATTCTGGAGACTATTGACCGGAACCTCGGCAATCATAAAACCATATGTATGATTTTCGAAAGCGGGTGTCCAGGTTTCGAAATACAATACCGCCCCCAAATTTTCAAGTGCAATTATTTGTTCCAGGGAAGGATAATTTTCGAAATAGATAATAAGGGTGCAGGTATTTCTTCTGGTACTTTTTACTTCATCAGAAGACAATTTCTTTGCCACCATCAATTGCTCATAAAGTCTGCCGCTTAAGACTTTGTGCTCAGCTTGTGCGGATAATTTCAGGGAACTCTTTGATACAGGATCATTTACTTTTTGGGAATACAACGACCATGAAATCAGCATAAGTTCGACAAAAATGATCGTCTTTTTCATAGGTTTATTTTTTAAGGTGTCTGGAATTCTGTCTTACCCGGAATTTTTTCAGGTGCTCAGGGGTATGGGATCATTGAGACTGAAAATTACTAAAAATATGCTAATGTTTCCCACATGACTGCCTGATATTTTAACCGGTTCGCAGAAAATCCATTTCTGTTATTATAGTAACAAAAACTTTTTTACTTTTGTCCCATCATTTACATTTGTCTGCGTTGCGGTGATTTAACTTCAACAAAGACCCTTAAAAAACGAGTCTGACCCAAAAGTTATTCTTATGGAGAAGAGAATCGGAGCCATTCTTATACTCATCAAAGACAAGGAATACGTTCAGAAGCTGAACGAGATCCTGTCGAATCACGCATCCATAATAATAGGAAGGCAGGGAATCCCGATCCGCGATAAAGGATTGAGCATCATCTCCCTGGTCATTGAAGGGTCGACAGATGAATTCAGTACCCTTACCGGCCAGCTGGGCAGGCTGAAAGGTGTCACTGCCAGGTCGATCCTGGCAAAGGATGGAGTATAAATGAAACGATGCGAACAGCATGACTTTTAATCCGGAAAAATACAGGATCCCCGATGAGCCGATGAAGCCATTCATCGATGCTGCTGAAATTGAGCATTATTTATTTCATGCACGGCCCGACAAGTCGGTTGTACAGGACATCATCGCCAAATCGCTGGATAAAAACAGGTTAAGCCTGGCGGAGACCGCCATGCTGCTGAATGCCGATGATCCTTCCCTTATTGAAGCGATACGCGACGGGGCAAGACGGTTGAAAGAAGCGGTGTACGGTAACCGCATCGTATTGTTTGCCCCCCTTTATGTGGGCAATAAATGCATGAACAATTGCCGGTACTGTGGTTTCCGTACCTCGAACAAAGCCGCTATACGGAAGACACTGGATCATAATGAACTGATCCGCGAGGTGGAAGCGCTCGAAGAAAAGGGGCAGAAACGGCTGATCCTGGTTTTTGGAGAACATGCGGAATACAGTCCGGAATATATTGCCGATGTGGTGCGCACTGTATATGGCGTGAAGAAAGGCAAGGGTGAGATCCGCCGCGTGAACATCAATGCGGCACCACTGGATATGGAGGGATTCAGAACCGTAAAAAAAGCCGGTATCGGCACGTACCAGATTTTTCAGGAAACGTATCACCCCGAAGCCTATACCTGGTATCATCCATCGGGCCGAAAAAAAGATTACACCTACCGGCTGACCGCACTTGATCGTGCGCAGGAGGCCGGCCTCGATGATGTGGGTATAGGCTCTCTCTTTGGTTTGTATGACTGGCGCTTTGAGGTGATGGCGCTCATCCGTCATGCCAATCACCTGGAAGCCTGTTATAATGTTGGTCCCCATACGATTTCCTTCCCGCGCTACCAGGATGCTTCCCTGGTGGAACTCAGCGGAAAATATAAAGTATCGGATGACGATTTTACCCGCATGATCGCCATCCTGCGACTTGCCGTTCCCTATACCGGCATGATCCTCACAGCCCGCGAACGGCCAGATATACGCAGGGAGGCTATACGGTACGGGGTATCGCAGATCGATGCGGGCACAAAACTTGAGATCGGCGCCTATGCGGAAGCCGTCGATATGGCACAAAACCTTAACCGCGAGCAGTTCAGAATTAACGATGACCGGCCTCTGAACGATGTCATGGACGAGCTGATCGGCTCGGGTTACACGCCTTCCTTTTGTACGGCATGTTACCGGCTGGGTCGCACCGGTGAGCATTTTATGGAGTTTTCGGTGCCGGGATTTATCAAACGGTTTTGTTCACCCAACGCGGTGGATTATGCACCGGAACGCACGGCCGGAAAAGGTTGGGCGCTGATCGAAAAACAGCTTTCGGAAATGGACGAACAGGCTGATGTTGCGGGTATCCGAAGCCGTCTTGAACGGATCAAAGCCGGGGAGAGGGATTTGTATTATTGATTTAATTTCCGGTCAGCCCCATATCCCGAGGACTGTGCATTGCAGTCGGTAATGCAGGCTACCGGTAAGCAGACAGGATCATATAACCGTCTATTCTATGCGACATGAAAAAGACACGATCGGGATCCTTGAGGTTGAAGAGAATGCCCTGTATGGCATTCATTCCCTGCGGGCCCGGATGAATTTTCCCGACACCACTCCTTTCCATCGCGAGTGGTTTCAGGCAGTAGGAACAGTAAAAAAAGCCTGCTACCAGGCTGCCCGAAGTTTCTTTGAGGCCGCCCGAAAAACCTACGTGGATCGTTCGTTGCCTTTTCAAATCACAGATCCCCTTGTTCTGTCTGCATTGACTGATGCTGCCGGCGAGGTTGAAGAAGGCCTTCACATCGATTCTTTTATTGTTCCTGCTGTGCAGGGTGGTGCCGGAACCAGCATCAATATGAATGTAAATGAAATAATCACAAACCGGGCGTTGATCCGTATGGGCCATACAGCCGGTCAGTATAATTTTATTGATCCCATCGAACAGGCTAATATTTTTCAGTCGACAAATGACGTAATTCCTACCTCGCTGAAGATTGCTGCCATGCGCCTGCTGAATTTGCTTGAATCCGCTGTGAATGAACTCCGGAAGGATGTTGAAAAAGCCGAGAAGGAAGCCGGCAGTATGCTGAGGATCGGCTATACCCAGATGCAGGAAGCTGTTCCTTCTTCCTATGGCCGTTTGTTCAGTACTTACAACGACGCATTTTCGCGGGACTGGTGGCGGGTATCGAAATGCCTTGAACGGATTAAGCTGGTAAACCTGGGCGGCAGTGCCATTGGTACCGGAATAACGGTTCCCCGTTTTTTTATGAACGAAGTGGTGCTCAGGCTGCAGCAAAATACCGGCCTGCCTGTTACCCGTGCTGAAAACCTGCAGGATGCCACCGCCAACCTTGACATACTGGTTGAAGTACATGCTGTTCTTAAGGCCCATGCCGTAAATCTTGAGAAGATGGTCTCGGATATAAGGCTTCTTTCCTCTGATCTTGTTAAAAATAAGGAAATAAGGATCCCTCAGCAGCAAGCCGGAAGTTCCATCATGCCGGCAAAGATCAATCCGGTAATTCCCGAATTTGTTATCAGCGCTTCGCATAAGGTATACAGCAACGACATCCTGATAAGCAGTCTCTGCGGCCTGGGCTGCCTTGATCTGAACGCGTACCTTCCCCTGATTGGTCATGCTTTGCTTGACAGTATTAAACTGCTTATCGCAGCGGACAAAACGCTTAAACGGAATCTGATCGAAGGGATGACCTTTCATCCTGCCGCCTCCCTGAAAAACCTGATGATGAGTCCCTCGGTAACCACGGCCCTGTTGCCGTATATCGGTTATAACAGGGCCTCCGAACTGGCCAGGGAGATGAAGGAAAATAGCATCAGTATTGAGGAAGCGAATGCCAGGCTTTGTCTGATCGAACCGGAAAAATTGCACAACATTCTCACTCCTTCCAACCTGTTGAAAGAAGGATTTGTCCTGAAAGATATCATGGAAGAACATGAATAAAGGGAAAGAGGCAAAGCCCCATATTGGTATTTTCGGCCGGCGCAACACCGGCAAAAGCTCGATCATCAATGTCCTTACCGGACAGGATGTGGCCATAGTTTCGCCCCATCCCGGGACAACCACCGATCCGGTGAAAAAATCAATCGAGATACCGGGCATCGGACCGGTGATAATGATTGATACAGCCGGCATTGATGACAGCGGTGACCTGGGGGCAAAAAGGGTGTCGAAATCGCTGCAGGTTATTGAAACCATCGACATGGCCATCCTGGTTATTTCGGAAAATTGCTTTGACAGGTTTGAGCAAGACCTGCTGGATGCCTTTTATGAACAAGGGGTCCCCTGTCTTTTTGTGCACAACAAAACCGACCGGATTGCCCTGAAACCAGAACTGATGCATGTGCTGAAGGAAAGATTCAACGGTTCTGTTGTTGAATTCAGTGCCCTGCATCCGGATAATCTTGAAGAACTGGTCGATACCATCCGCAGGTTGATGCCAGCCACAGCCTACCGCAGGCAATCCCTGCTGGGTGATTTTCTTCAGTATGGCGATTGCGTGCTGCTCATTACACCGGTAGACACGGAAGCTCCCGAGGGACGTCTTATCCTGCCGCAGGTGCAGGCTATCCGTGATATTCTGGACAATGATTGCATTGCCATCGTTTTAAAGGAACGCGAAGTGGATGCTTTCCTGCGTAAATCAGGGATCAAACCCCGTCTTGCGGTTTGTGACAGCTCCGTTTTTCTGAAGGCGGATGCCTCGGTCCCAAAAGATATTCCGCTTACCGGTTTTAGTATATTGCTGGCCCGTTTCAAAGGTGAATTTGACAGTTACCTCAGGGGTACTCCTGCCATAGCAGGTCTGAAGGATGGCGACCGTGTGCTTCTGCTGGAATCCTGCACGCATCATGTTTCATGTGATGATATTGGCCGTGTGAAAATACCGCGCTGGTTGACCAGCTTCTCCGGCAAAAAATTGCATTTTGATACGGTGGCGGGACTCAATAAACTTGAAAGGCCCGTGACGGATTATGCCATAGTCATTCAATGCGGAGGCTGTATGATCACGCGAAAGCAGCTTGTAAACCGCCTGAAACCGGCCATTGATGCAGGTGTACCGGTAACCAATTACGGCATGGCTATTGCGTTTATGCAGGGAGTATATCATCGGGCAATTGAACCTCTGGTAGGAAAAAACACAGATCCCAGCATGTATCTGTAAGGAAAGAATGAATTATGAACGTATCCGAAATACTTATCCGGGAGCCTTATACTTTTGAAGAAATTGCGTATTTATTGCAGGCTGAGGACAATGAAAAAGCAATGCTCTTTGAAAAGGCGGCAAAGGTGAAGAAAGTCTTTGTGCAGAACAAAGTTTATTTGAGGGGACTGATCGAGTTTTCCAACCGGTGCCGCAAGAATTGTCTTTATTGCGGAATCCGCAAGGACAACATACACATCAAACGATACTCGCTCACCGATGAGGAGATCCTCGATGCCGCGCGGTTTGCCTTTGAGAACCGTTACGGTTCCGTTGTGTTGCAATCGGGTGAAAGGGTAGGGGAAGCCTATACAAAACGGATCGAACGCCTGCTGAAAAAAATAAGCCGGCTTTCCAACGGAGGGCTAAGGGTAACCC
>JAGDMB010000066.1 GCA_017860375.1 Bacteroidota bacterium
TGCCTAATTTTCACGATTGCCCATGCCTTCGCGCGAACAGGACATCAAAAAGGCCTCATGGGTCGGGATAACCGGTAACGGATTCCTGGCGACCATGAAGATTGCGGTCGGTCTGTATGCCGGAAGCCTTGCCGTGGTGGGTGACGGTATTGATTCCTCCACCGATGTGGTCATTTCCATTATTACCCTTCTTACAGCCCGGATTCTATCGCGGCCACCTGACAAAAAATATCCCTATGGATATGGAAAAGCCGATACCGTGGCCACCAAAGCCCTGTCATTTGTAATATTCTTTGCAGGACTGCAGTTGATGATCACCACCATTAAAAGGCTGGCCACCGGGGAAGTCACCGTTATGCCCGGTAAACTGGCCATTTATGTTACGGTATTTTCTATCCTGGGGAAAATCTTTTTGTCCTATTATCAGTTCAGGATCGGCAAAAAAACCGGCAGCGCCATGCTGATCGCCAACGGGAAAAACATGCAGAATGACGTGCTGATATCTACGTCGGTTCTGCTGGGACTGATTTTTATTTTTGTATTTAAGATCCCCGTCCTTGACCGTATCGCAGCCCTTATCGTGAGTTGCTGGATCCTTAAGGTGGCGGTTCAGATCTTCATGCAAACCAACGTGGAATTGATGGACGGAACAAAAGACTGTACGGTGTACGATAAGCTGTTTAAAGCCGTCGAGACCGTGGAAGGGGTTCACAATCCCCACCGGGTAAGGATACGCAATATAGGCGACAAACTGGTGATTGCCATTGATATGGAAGTCGACGGGAATCTTTCCCTTTTCCAGGCCCATGAAATTGCCCATAGGGTCGAACAGGCAATTAAAGCAAGCATCGACAATGTGTTTGATGTGACCATCCATGTGGAACCCCTGGGAGACAAGATCAGCGAAATAGAACTGGGAATATCAAGGGACAAGCTGTAAGATCCGTTTTCTCCTCTGTTCAAAAAAAAGCACCTAAATTGAAAAACAATCTGCGGATAATACTGAACTTTCCGGTAATTTATGACCTTTGCCTGTAAATGAAGTGCATGGATCGTATTCCTAAAAAGTGAAGCCGATGGGCAGAAGAAACAAAAAAAATCCAGCGGGCGGTTTAAATAAGAAAACATTGTCTAACAGTATATTGGGTGTTTTCTCCCACCATCCGAGAAAAGTCTTTAATTACAAGCAGCTCGCCAAGCAATTGCTCATCACTGACTCCCATGAAAAAAGACTCATAACGGAAATCCTTCACGAACTGAAAGCCAGGGATACCCTGGAAGAAATTTCGACCGGCAAATTCCGGCTTAAATCCACCGGAGGATATGTGCTTGGAAAAGTACAGATCGTTACCGGCGGATATGGCTTTGTCAGCTCGGAATCGGTGAAGCAGGATATATTTGTTTCACAGAATAACCTCAACCATGCGCTTGACGGCGATACGGTAAAGGTCAATCTTTATGCACACAAAAAGACAAAGGGGCTGGAGGGGGAGGTCGTTGAAATTCTGGAAAGAGCGCGGGAGACTTTCGTCGGTGTTATTGAACTCTTTGACCGATACGCCTTCATGACACCCGACAGCAGGCAGATGCCGTTCGATCTTTTCATTCCGCTTGACAAACTCAACGGAGCCGGTAACGGACAAAAAGTGGTTGCAAGGATAACCGACTGGCCGAAACAAGCCAAAAATCCGTTCGGGGAAGTGATAGAGATCCTTGGAAAGCAAGGGGAAAACGAGGCCGAAATGCATGCCATCCTGCTGGAGTTCGGTCTTCCTTATAAATTCAGCGAAACGGTGGAAGAAGAAGCGGCGCGCGTGCCGGATATTATAACTCCGAAAGACTATGCGGCACGAAGGGATTTTCGAAGCGTGGTGACCTTCACCGTCGATCCGGAAGACGCCAAGGATTTTGACGATGCTTTATCCATAAGCCGTTTGCCGGACGGAAACTGGGAAATCGGCGTGCACATTGCCGATGTGACCCATTATGTGAAGCCGGGTACCCTCCTCGACCAGGAGGCTCAGCTCCGGGCCACCTCGGTTTACCTTGTGGACAGGGTAGTTCCCATGCTTCCCGAAAAACTCTCCAACCATGTATGCTCGCTCCGCCCGGATGAGGAGAAACTTTGCTTCTCCGCCGTTTTTGAAATGGATGACAATGCCCGTGTGCTGACAGAATGGTTTGGACGCACGGTCATTAAATCGAATCGCCGGTTCAGTTACGGCGAAGCACAGAAAATCATTGACACCGGGAAAGGCGACCTGAAGGATGAAATTCGGAAACTGAACGAGCTTGCTATTTTGCTCAGGAAACGCCGGTTTGAGCAGGGATCGATTTCATTTGAACGCGATGAAGTGAAAATCGATGTGGACAGCGAGGGAAAACCAATACGCATATATTACAGGGATCATGGTGCATCGCATGAACTCATTGAAGAATTCATGCTGCTGGCCAACCGCTGTGTGGCAACCTTTGTAGGCAAAGCAAAAGAAAAAAAGGACCACAAGACATTTGTGTACCGGGTCCATGATCGCCCCAACGAGGAAAAACTCAGGAAATTCTCGCATTTTGTCAGGAAATTCGGATACAAGCTCACCCTGTCATCCGGGAAAAAGACCGCCGATTCGATAAACCGGCTGCTGACCGATGTAAAAGGAACCAGTGAACAGGATATTGTCGAAAATCTTGCCCTGCGCGCCATGGCCAAAGCGGAATATACCACCGTCAACATCGGCCATTACGGGCTGGCTTTTGATTTTTACACCCATTTTACGTCTCCCATCCGGCGGTATCCCGATATGATGGTGCACCGGCTTCTTGGTGAATACCTGAAAGGCGCCGCTTCCAAAAATCAGCAGGAATATGAAAAACTATGCCGGCATTCCACCAAAATGGAAATCCTTGCCATGGAAGCGGAACGGGCTTCCATTAAATACAAACAGGTCGAATTTCTGCAGGATAAGACAGGTCTTCGCTTTGACGGCATAATTTCGGGCGTGACCGAATGGGGCATATACGTCGAGATCATCGAGAACAAATGCGAAGGGATGGTCTCCATTCGCGGCCTGAAAGGTGATTTTTACGAATACGATGAAGACAATTACTGTATCCGCGGAAGAAAGTCCGGCAAGAAATACCAGATCGGCGACCCGGTCAGAATCGAGGTCATCCGAACCAATCTGATCCGTAAACAGGTTGATTTTGCGCTTATTGAAGAAGAAGAATAACCGTGCAATACTGCGTCTATGGTTTTAAACTATATCTGGATCGGTTTCTTTGTTATAGGTTTTGTTGTTGCCCTGTTCCGCTTTGCCGGTTATTTTTTCCGTGATTTTTTGCTGCAGGCCATGAACCTGGTATTCGACCAGGCCGACCGCGATATTTTCCAGACGATCATACAAAACATTTTTCAATCGGCCAAAACCAGCGTCGAAATATCCATTTACCTGATCGGCGTCATGACGCTCTGGCTGGGCGTAATGAAAATAGGCGAAAGAGGCGGTGCGGTAGAAGGGATGTCGAAACTCGTCGGCCCGTTCTTTAACCGTCTTTTTCCCCGTCTGCCCAAAAATCATCCGGTAATGGGTTCCATGCTGATGAATTTTTGCGCCAACATGCTGGGACTCGACAATGCAGCCACGGCAGCCTGTGGTGCCCAAAATCCCACGGATGTGTTTATCCCGCTTTTAATTGCCACCTACTGTGCCACCATCGTCGGGATGATCTATGTTTCCATTGTCCAGAAAATACGGTTTTTCCAGCCTGTCATCCTGGCCTACATCCTGGGTATTACCGCCCTGATTGCCGGGCTGATCTTTTACCTGCAATCCCTTCCTCCGGAAAAGGTGTCGGTATTCTCAAGCATTACCGGTAATATGCTGCTTTTTCTGGTGATTATTGTCTTTCTGTACATGGGCATCCGGAAAAAGGTGAACCTCTATGAAACGTTTATTGAAGGGGCGAAGGAAGGGTTCACCGTAGCCGTTAAAATAATCCCTTACCTGGTGGCCATGCTGGTTGCCATTGGCGTTTTCAGGGCTTCAGGGGCCATGGACTTCCTGCTGCTCGGACTGGGCAGGTTCTTTGCCCTTTTCGGTTTCGACACGGAATTTGTAAAGGCCCTGCCCGTAGCGTTGATGAAACCCCTGAGCGGCGGCGGTGCCCGGGGACTGATGGTCGAAACCATGAAAACATACGGGGCCGATTCATTTCCCGGTTTCCTGTCGTGTATTTTCCAGGGATCGACCGAAACCACTTTCTATGTGATCGCCGTGTATTTTGGTTCTGTGAATATCAGGAAAACACGTTATGCCGTGCCCGGCGGCTTGATTGCCGATCTTGCCGGCGTACTGGCCGCCATTTTCGTGGCCTACCTGTTTTATAAAGGATAGGAATCCATTCTCTCAATAGAACTGGTAATAGAGCCCCAGGGTGAGATAATTGTTGTAATCGCCGGTGTGGTAACCAAAAAGGTTTCCAAACCAGCCATAGATGGCGTTCGTATCGGTGAAATCATTAATGGACATGAGGGAATAGGAGTACCGGATGTTGGCCTTTATTTTCTCACTGATCCGGTAATTAATCCCCATCAGAAAGGCAATATCCAGTTTTTTAAAATCCACGAGGAATTCCTGCGGCAAAGGACCGCCACTGTCTTCTCCGTTTTTGGCAAACAGGTAACCCGGGACAAGTCCCAGGTCAAAAATGACTTTCTTCTTTAGCGTATAAGTGGCCATCAGCGGCAGGTCAATATAATGCAGGGCCAGCTTATACACCTCCGGATCCTCAGGTGTGGTCACCTTCTGGGCGCCCTTTCCGGCATACCGGATTTCCATCTGGGCCCCGAAGTTCTTCTTAAAACCGGTGATCACAAAAACCCCTCCCTGAAAGCCTATTTTATTGTACCCGCTGTATGAATCTCCATCCACCTGGCTGGCCGTCATACCGGCCAGCAATCCCCCACCGAAACGCTGCGCGGAGAGCGGGAAGCACGACAGAATCAATCCAATGAGCACCGCATGTATACCCTTCATGTACCTTTTTTTTAAATTTTCCAATCTGTAAACTTGTCAACCTGTAAATCTGTAAATTCTTCTTTATTCGAACGCTCAAATTTTCAAACTTTTGAACTTTCAAATCAAATGCAATCTGAACAAACTGAATAAACCACTTACCCCTAACCACCAACCACCAAACCCTAATCTCTAACCACTGCTCCCTTATCTCTCCGGTCTTTTGGTTCCTGGCTCTATTCTTCCAAATATTCCTTCCTCAATATCTCCTGCAACAGGGCCACTCCCTTTCCGGCTTTTTCCTTGATAAAACGGACAGGCCTGTAGATCGGAATGGCTACATCGTTGGGATCGATCAGGAATACCGGTACACTCCCGGGTACATAATTCAGCAGTCCTGCGGCCGGATACACAACAAGGGAGGTGCCGATGACGGCAAAAATATCGGCTGTCGCAACAAGGGATGCAGCCTCTTCAATGGCCGGAACCGCCTCCCCGAACCATACAATGTCGGGCCTGAGCTGATAACCCTTCTCACAGGTATCCCCCAACTTGATTTCACCGTACCCGATATCGTATACCAGATCGGGAAACTGAGTGCTCCGGGCTCTTGTGAGAAGCCCGTGCAGATGCAGCACATTCCGGCTGCCGGCTCTTTCATGCAGGTTATCCACATTCTGGGTAATGATGGTTACATCAAAAACCTCCTCGAGTTTCTTTAAGCCTGTATGCGCGGCATTTGGCAATGCGTCCTTCAACTGTGCCCTTCTTTCATTGTAGAACTGCAAAACAAGTTCCCTGTTTTTTGCCCATCCTTCGGGACTGGCAACTTCATGGACATCATAATTCTCCCATAATCCACCGGTTTCACGGAATGTTTTAAGACCGCTTTCAGCACTGATTCCCGACCCTGTAAGCACAACAAGCTTTTTCATTGAAAAAAGGTTTAGCCCAACAAATTTAAAATAATATTCGCAACTTTGTCATGCGACACCGCAATCCTGAAAAAGCCGGGTATGATTGACAGACAGACCATTGAACGTATTTTCTCCGCCGCTGATATTGTGGAAGTGATCAGCGAATTCGTATCCCTTAAAAAATCCGGCCAGAATTTCAAGGGACTCAGCCCTTTTAAGAATGAAAAGACTCCTTCCTTTTTTGTTTCTCCCGCCAAAGGAATATTCAAATGTTTCAGCTCGGGGATCGGAGGCAATGTGGTCAATTTCCTCATGGAACACGAAAAGCTTACCTATCCCGAAGCACTCCGGTACCTGGCCCGAAAATACAACATCGAGATTGTTGAGAAAGAAGAAACCCCTGAGGAACAACAAATCAAGAACGAAAGGGAAAGCCTGCTGGCCCTTAATGAATTCGCCGGACGGCATTTTTCCTCCCTGCTGAAAACCGAAGAAGGCAAGGCCATCGGGAAGAGTTATTTCCTTGAAAGAGGCCTCCGGGATGCAAGCATTGAGAAATTTCAACTTGGCTACGCGCGCGAAGATAAAACTGCATTCACCAAAGCTGCACTTGACAAAGGTTTTAAACTGGAATACCTGGTCAAGTCAGGCCTGACCATTCAAAAAGACAACGACTACCGGGTAGACCGGTTTCACGGCAGGGTCATATTCCCCATTCATGGCCTTTCAGGTCAGATCATCGGTTTCGCCGGAAGGATCCTGAAGACGGATGACAAAACGTCGAAATACATCAATTCGCCGGAATCGGAAATATACCACAAAAGCCAGGTTCTGTACGGGCTTTTCTTTTCAAAGCTTGCCGTTACCAAGCAGGATAAATGTTTCCTTGTGGAAGGATACACCGACGTGATCTCCATGTTCCAGTCGGGCATTGAAAACGTGGTGGCCTCCTCCGGCACTTCGCTGACGACTGAGCAGATCCGCCTGCTGAAAAGGTTTACCCGCAACGTTACGGTGCTGTACGACGGAGATGAGGCCGGAATAAAAGCTTCCATCCGGGGGATCGATATTCTGCTGGAAGAAGGAATGAATGTGCGCGTGGTGCTGCTGCCAAAGGATGAAGATCCGGATTCCTATGCGCGGAATCACAGTTCGGTCGAATTTATGAAATTCATTGAAGAAAACGAAAGCGATTTCATCACGTTCAAAACCAGGCTGCTGTTGAAAGAAGCGGAAAAAGACCCGATCCGCAAATCAACCCTGATATCGGAAATCGTCCGCTCCATTGCCGTTATTCCCGAAAGCATCCCGCGTTCTGTGTATATCCGTGAATGCAGCCGCATGCTCGATGTGGATGAAAAGACCCTGATTACGGAAACGGCCAGGATCAGGAGAGCCCGGCTCGAACAAAACACCCGGCAATCCGGAGGCTATTATGAAATTCCCTCTTTTGAACCAAAAGGATTTCCTCAGTTGCCGGCAGCGGTTCAGGAAAAATACCAGGCAGAGAAAGAGGTGATCCGGCTGCTGCTTGTTCACGGAAACCAGACTTTTACCCTTAAAGCTGCAGATAACACCCTGCACGAGATTGCGGTTAAAGAATACCTGCTGCACGAGATCGAAAATGATGAACTGGCCTTCAATCATCCGGTTTATTATCAGATATTCAATGAATTCAAAGAGCATTATTATAAGAACGACAGCCTGCCCGAGAAGCATTTTATCTTTCATCCGGATAATGCCGTAAGCAGCACCGTTGTTGATCTCCTGACTTCGCATAATTACAGCCTGAGCAAAATCTGGCACAAGTTTGAAAACTACGTGGCCTCTGAAGATATGAAACTGGCGGAAATCGTTCCCGAAGCCCTGATGGCTTTTAAAATCGACCGGGTCCTGAGAATGCTCAAAGAAACCGAGAATTCCCTTAAAACCGCACAGGAAAACCACGACAGTGAAAATATCGATGCCCTGCAGAACAAATACATCATCCTGAACAGCCTGAAAAGGGAACTTTCAAAAGGCCTCGGGGAAAGAATAATTATATAGCATCCATGGCAAATAAGGCTCCCTATTCCCTCCAAAATCTCCCTTCAAAATCCGTCACCCGATTTGCTTTTCCTTATTGGAAAACAAGCCTGTGGATGCTGGTTATTATCCTGCTTAGCTTTTTACCGGGTAAAACATTCGAAAAAATAACGCTTTTCGATTTCAGCTACCAGGACCTGATCGTCCATTTCATTATGTATGGGGTCTTTACCCTTCTGCTGATAAAAGATTTAGCCTCCAAAAAAAGTGCACACCCTTTGAAAAAAGCCGTATGGATTATTCCCCTGACGGCTTGTGCTTTTCTGGGAGTGGTTACGGAAATCGTTCAGTACCTCTGGATCCCCGGAAGATCAGGGAGTTTATCGGATTTTATCTTGAATATGTGCGGCTCAGGGGCAGCGGTCCTGATCTGCAGGATACCCCGCTTCCGGAAAGGGCTTAAAGTATGATCTTGCGATTCAACTTCATTTCACCGGCCAGCTCGCCAATGGTCTGTTCCTTGCATAAAGCCTTTATTTTTTCCCTTAATTCCGAGTAGGCATCATGCATGGGGCAAATATTGCCATTTTCCCTGCATGTCCGGAGAGAGATCATGCATTTTTCAAACAGGTCATTTCCGTCAAAAAGAGTCACGATATCATAGATCGTGATTTTAAAAGGATCCTTCAGTAATCCAAAACCACCGTTGGGTCCTTTTGTGGAAGAGAAAAGCTTCTGCCTTGCGAGTACCTGTAAGATCTTTGCCAGAAAAGGAGAGGGAATGGCCAGATCGGTGGATATAACCTTAATTCCCACCTTGCTTGTTTTGTCTGTGTTCAGCGCCAAATATACAGCAGCTCTGACGGCATATTTGCTTGTGTTGGATAACATGGATCAGGATTTTACAGGTATTTTATCAATTCTTCTCTGATGCCTTCCGCCTTCAAAGGATGTGCTCAAAAAGGCATCCACGATCTGACAGGCAAGTTCAAATGAAATGAACCTGGCAGGCAAGGCACAGATGTTGGCATCATTATGTTTTCGTGCCAGTTCCGCGATGTCTTTTCTCCAGCATAAGGCAGAACGTATCTCAGGATGTTTGTTGGCCGTTATGTTTATCCCGTTGCCGCTTCCGCAAAGCGAGATGCCCGCATCATAGCGCTTGCTGGCAACATGTTCGGCCAGCGCATGACCAAAGTCGGGGTAATCCACGCTGTCGGGTGAATGCGTGCCCAGATCCTCCACCTCGAATTGCTTGCCCTTCAGGTAATCAATGACTTTTTCCTTAAGTTCAAATCCTGCGTGATCACTGGCTATAACTATCTTTTTTGTCTTCATATTAATCTGGATCTTAACCCAAAGATAGCAAATAAGATTCTTTCTCCATCAAAGGGTTTAAAAGCATAATTCGTTCATCGACGACCGGATTCCTGTTCAATCTTTGTTAATTTCCGTGTTAATAGATTTTAAAGATTGTTGAAAAATCAATTATTCTGCTATTATTACAGTAAAACAGATCAAAAAGGATTATTGCGTTCGTGTTTATCAAAAAAATTTAACAAATAGTAAACAGGTGTTTTATCAATTTTTTCTGTCTACTTTTGCACATGCACCCTTATTAACAGGTGTTCATATTGAAGTAATTCATTATAATTCAGGACCAAGTTTTTATCAATAGCTGTTAATTGTGGTGTATAGGATTAGGTTGCAACATTTTTGGTGAATTATTACGAACAATATGAATAGGACATTTAATACATAACAGGGTTTTACATTTTTAATGAAGAATAATATAAATAATGATTTGTTGAAATCGGGTTTTATTCAGGAAAAGATACCTGAAAATATGAACCTGGTGAACGAGATCGCAAAGCTAAAAAATGAGAAAAATGCGGTTATCCTGGCACATTATTATCAACAGCCGGAAATACAGGAAATAGCCGATTTTATAGGCGACAGCCTGGAATTATCGCGGCAGGCTGCAAAAACGGATGCGGATATGATTGTATTTTGCGGTGTGCATTTCATGGCGGAAACAGCCAAGATTTTGTCGCCACGGAAAAAAGTATTGTTACCTGATCTTAATGCCGGTTGCTCGCTGGCTGATTCATGTCCGGTCGATCTGTTCAAAGAATTCATTAAAAAATACCCCGGTCATCTGGTAATTAGTTATATAAATACGTCAGCGGGAATTAAAGCCCTTACCGATATAGTGTGTACTTCATCAAATGCAGCCCGGATAGTCAATAGTTTACCCGAAGATCAGAAAATAATCTTTGCACCCGATAGGAACCTGGGAAATTATATCAACAGTATCACCGGAAGGCAAATGGTCGTTTGGAACGGAGCGTGCCATGTACACGAAAGATTTTCCGTTGAAAAAATTGCGGAACTGAAAAAGGCACACCCGCAAGCAAAGCTGATTGCCCACCCCGAATGTGAAAAACCGGTTCTGATCATGGCTGACTATATAGGTTCCACTGCAGCTCTGTTGAAATTTACCCTGAGTGATCCGTCAAAACAATATATTGTGGCCACTGAATCGGGTATTTTGCATCAAATGAGGAAGAAGAGTCCGGACAAAAGTTTTATTCCTGCCCCACCGAATGATTCGACATGCGCGTGCAACGATTGTAGTTTTATGAAACTGCATACACTGGAAAAGGTTTACCTGTGCCTGAAACATGAAAAGCCGGAAATTATCCTTGAGGAAAAGCTGAGAAAAAGAGCGGAAAAACCGATAATCAGAATGCTGGAACTTTCTAACAAACTGGGCTTATGAGGAGGTCAATCTTATTTACATGGCTTGCCTGCACCGTGTTTTTTATTGCCGGGGAAAAGTTTTCTTTTGCACAGCAAAAGGAAGTGGAGAACGGATATACCCGATTTTATTTGCCCAACGGAAAAGTATCGAGCGAAGGAACTATGAAAAATGGTAAGCCGGATGGATACTGGAAAACGTATTTTCCAAGCGGTGTTATGAAATCGGAAGGAAACCGAAGAAACTTCTTACTCGACAGCATATGGGTATTTTATAACGAAAATGGAGATACGCTTCAGAAGATCAGTTATTTGTTTGGTAAAAAAAGCGGGTATACCATCACCTACAATACCAATGAAAAGGATGATCCGATCAATTACGGAAAGATTATTTCAAGGGAGTTGTATGTGAACGATAAAAAGGAAGGATTATCGTATTACTATTATAACAGTGGATTGCTGCATGAGGTTGTGGAATACAAGGGAAATAAAAAACACGGCACTGCCGTGGAATACAATACCGATGGTGAGATCATTACCCTGCAGAAGTTTTCCAATGGCGTGCTGACGGAAAGGCAGAAACTAAACCGCAGCGATGAACGCAATGTAAAGCAGGGATTTTGGCAGGAGTACTATGATAACGGTAAGGTCAAAAAGGAGATGTATTATAAAAACGGGGAATTAGACGGGCCCTATAAGGAATACAACGAGGACGGCAACCTGAGTCTCCGGCTGAATTATAAAAACGGAATTATTGCAGAGGAAGCGGATTCAAACTCCTTTGATGTGGATGTGGTAAATAAATACGATGACAACGGAAATCTGATTTTTACGGGCACTTACAGAATGGGTGTGCCAGTTGGAATTCACCGGCAGTTTGACAGCCTTGGAAATGTTATCAATGCCATGATATACAACGAGAATGGAATAATTACAGGGAAGGGAATTATCACAAAGGAAGGAAAAAGGGAAGGGGAGTGGAACTTCTTTTATGAAGGCGGTTCGGTTAAGGCAAAAGGAAGATATTCAAATAACCTTGAAACGGGGAAATGGAATTATTATACCGTTGATGGAAAGGTGGAGCAAACCGGATCCTATAAAACCGGGAAATACGATGGTCTGTGGACCTGGTATTACAAAAACGGCAATGTGAAACGAGAGGAGGAGTATTTCAATGGTAAGGAGGAAGGGGAGTATACCGAATACGATGAAGCCGGAAATGCAATTTCAAAAGGCAAATATTATGACGGCGAAAGAGAAGGAGAATGGTTTTATAAGGTAAATGACTATATAGAAAAGGGCGCTTATGTGGGAGGATTAAGGGAGGGAAAATGGCAGGCTTTTTATGAAAATGAAAAGCTTCGGTACGAAGGAAATTATATTCAGGGGAATCCGGAAGGGTTGCACAAGTTCTTTTATGAAAATGGAAAGCTGAAGGAAGAGCAGTATTATATGTCGGGTCTGCGCGAAAAGAACTGGAAAAAATACGACCAGGAGGGTGAGCTCATCCTCACCATTACCTATAAAGACGATACGGAAACGAGGATTAACGGAGAAAAGGTGAATTTTGAAAAAAGCAATATAAAATTACTCAAATGAATTTTACCCGGAATGAGTGAAGACATAAATATCCATGCGTTTTCTGTAACGGAAGAAGAAAGGGAAATTGACCGGCAGTTGCGGCCGCAAAGGTTTGATGATTTCAAGGGGCAGGATAAGGTGGTGGATAACCTGAAGGTCTTTGTGCAGGCGGCCCTCATGCGCAATGAATCGCTGGATCATGTGTTGCTGTCAGGACCGCCGGGCCTCGGAAAAACAACCCTTGCCAATATCATTGCAAGGGAACTGGGAAGCAACATTAAAACAACTTCCGGTCCGGTTCTGGAAAAAGCCGGCGATCTGGCCGGCATTCTTACCAACCTGGAGACGAACGATGTGTTGTTCATTGATGAAATTCACCGTCTGGGCTCGGTAGTGGAAGAATTTCTGTATTCCGCCATGGAGGATTATAAAATCGACCTCGTAATTGATAAGGGTCCCAGTGCCCGGTCCGTTCAAATACAGATCAATCCCTTCACGTTGATCGGCGCTACCACACGATCGGGTTTATTGACGAGTCCGCTGCGTGCACGGTTTGGAATCAATTCCCATCTGGAATATTAT
>JAGDMB010000357.1 GCA_017860375.1 Bacteroidota bacterium
CACTCCGCAGATGCTGATCTCCAACCTCGATTATTCGAGTTACGTCGGCAGGATCGCCATCGGCCGTTTATACAGGGGTGAGCTGAATGCCAATATGCCCGTTTCACTGATGAAGCAGGACGGTGCGGTGATCCGCACCCGCATCAAGGAATTATCGGTATACGAAGGCCTGTCACGCAAAAATGTGGAGAAGGTTACCTGCGGCGATATCTGCGCCCTGGTCGGGATTGAGGATTTCACCATCGGCGATACCATTGGTGATATTGAGAATCCCGAACCGCTCGACGCCATTTCCGTTGACGAGCCCACCATGAGCATGCTGTTTACGATCAACAACTCCCCCTTTTACGGCAAAGAAGGGAAATACGTAACCTCGCGGCATCTGAAGGAAAGGATTGACAGGGAACTGGAAAAGAACCTGGCCCTGCGTGCCGAACCGGCCGACTCCGCCGATTCCTTTATCGTATACGGAAGAGGGGTGCTGCACCTGTCCATCCTGATCGAGACCATGCGCAGGGAAGGATATGAATTGCAGGTCGGCCAGCCGCATGTGATCATAAAAACCATAGCCGGGGAAAAATGCGAACCGATGGAAGTGCTCTTCGTGGACCTTCCGGAAGAGTTTTCAGGAAAGGCCATTGAGATGATCTCGGCACGCCGTGGCCAGATGCTTGTAATGGAACGGCGCGGCGACCGCATTCACCTGGAATTTGACATACCCTCCCGCGGCATTATCGGACTGCGCACCAACCTGCTCACCGCAACCACGGGAGAAGCGGTGATATCGCACCGTTTTAAAGGTTTTGAACCCCTAAAAGGGGACATTGAAAAACGCACCAACGGTTCGCTCATTGCCATGGAAACCGGCACTGTATTTGCCTATGCCCTGGATAAACTGAAAGACCGTGGTATTTTTTTCGTGGACCCGATGGAAGCAGTTTATGCCGGCCAGGTGGTGGGGGAAAGCAGCCGTCCGGGCGACCTGGTGCTGAACGTCACGCGTGCAAAAAAGCTGACCAATATGCGGGCTTCAGGTTCCGATGAAAAGGTAAAGCTGACACCGCCTATCCGCTTCAGCCTCGAAGAATCGCTTGAGTATATTCAGGAAGACGAATACGTGGAAGTGACCCCGGTCAGCATCCGCCTGCGTAAAATCCTGCTCGACGAAAACAAGCGAAAACAGGCGAATAAGGTATAAAGAGAAATGGTCAGCAGTTAGCAGTAATCGCTATTCGGTCATTACACCATCCAAATTTATTTTTCATCACTAATTCTTGCAATGGCTTGGTTCGCCGGGGATCCCCTCGCTTAAGAAACCATGCTGGAACCTGGTTTCACAGGAATCCCATCGGCTTACAAAACATTGCAGGGGATTTGTTTCGCCGTTATTCCTTCGGCTGTTTAAAATCCTTGCCGTATTCCATTCGTATAAAAGTATTCTTGCCGCTGTTGCAGCCATACCGGTTCTCGGATCGGACGGAACTCCGATCGACACGGGCATCACCGCCTGGATGTTGACGTCGACGACCCTGGTGCTTTTAATGGTGCCGGGGCTTGCTATGTTTTACGGGGGACTTGTGGGGACCAAGAATGTGCTGGGCACCATGATGCACAGTTTTGTAGCCATGGGCATTATGGCCGTTCTCTGGGTTGTGGTGGGCTATTCCATGAGTTTTGGCCAGAATATCCTGGGCGGATGGATCGGATGGAACAAGGATTATTTTTTGCTCAAAGGGATTGACGAAACCATCACGCCTGCCGGGATTCCGGAATATGTTTTTTCGATGTTCCAGGGAAAATTTGCCATTATCACGCCGGCTCTTATTGCCGGCGCCATTGCCGAACGTGTTTCCTTTAAAGGGTATATTGCTTTCATTGCACTCTGGGGATTGCTTGTTTACAATCCCCTCTGTCATTGGGTTTGGGCCAGTGACGGATTCCTTTTCAACATGGGCGCCATGGGAGCTATCGATTTTGCCGGCGGTACGGTGGTCCACATCGCTTCGGGTGTGAGCGGCCTGATAGCGGCATTGTACCTGGGAGCCCGCAGGGGTCACCCAAAAATAGCAGCAGCTCCCAGTAACCTGGTGATGACCATGATCGGAGCCGGATTATTATGGGTGGGCTGGTTTGGATTCAACGCGGGAAGCAGTGTCAGCAGCGGTTTGCTCACCGCACAGGCGCTCACGGCAACACAGGTGGCCGCTGCTTCAGGGGCCATGGCCTGGATCCTCATCGAAGCCATCCATCAGGGTAAGTCAACCGCACTGGGATTTGCCAGCGGCATTCTGGCCGGATTGGTTGCGGTAACGCCCGCGGCAGGGGTTGTTCAGCCCTGGGGTGCCATACTGCTCGGTTTCGGGGCTTCCCTGATCTGCTACTTTGCCATCATGATGAAGAATAAACTCGGCTATGATGACAGCCTTGATGCATTTGGCATACACGGAATCGGAGGGATCACCGGATCGCTTCTGCTGGTCTTCCTGATACGGAAAAGCTGGATGCAGGCCGCCGCTGAAGCCGCCGGCGGAACATGGTCGGTGTGGCAGCAGTTTGGCGTTCAGCTGGCCGCTGTCGGCATTGCCATCGCCTATGCAGCCGGTGTCACCCTTATCCTGGTGTGGATTATCAATAAAGTTGTGGGTTTCAGGGCCTCCACGGAAGCCGAAATGCAGGGACTCGACTATACCTATCACGGTGAACAGGGATACGGTATGCTGAACCCCAGGTAAATCCCATAAAAAAGAATCATTATAAAAAATCAATGTCATGAAACTTATAACAGCCATCATCCGTGAAAACAAGCTTGATCAGGTGCGTGAAGACCTTATTAAAGCAGAAATCACCCGCATCACGATAAGCCGTGTATCCGGTCACGGGCAACAGATCAAGGAGGAAATTTACCGGGGAAATATTGTCGTACCCAATCTGATCCCCAAGGTAAGGATCGATATTGCCGTCAATGAGGCTTTTGTTGATATTACGGTAAACACCATTATCAAAGCTGCACGCACCAATGCAAAGGGAGAGGTGGGCGACGGAAAGATCTTCATCACCCCGCTGGAAGAATGCATCCGGATAAGAACGGGAGAAAGAGGGGGAACGGCCATCTGAAAATGTGAAAAGTGACGAGTGACAAGTTGTGCGGTTGTGGGAGTTGTCCCTCGTTACTTCCTGAAATCATCCCCTGTGGGCCGCTGGAAGATCTTCAGGTCGAATTCCTGTATGACGGCATACAGGTGATCCAGTATTTCACCCTGCATATCTTCGTATAGTTTCCAGTCAATTTCACTGCTGTAAGCAAGCAGTTCAACGGGGATCCCTGTCTCTCCGGGCTGTCGCTGGTAGACCGCAATGGTCATGTCTTTCCGTATCAGCGGATGATGCCGCAATAAGGATTCCGTATACTTCCGGAAAAGCAGAAGGTTCGTTACCCTGGTTCTGTCAAAAACAATCTCCGGTCTTTCCTTACCCGGATCATGCGCCGGGTCAACCCCAACATCCGCCTGCAATTCCTGGAGGATCGTTTTCAGGTAACTGAACTTTTTTAATCGGTTCAGCAGTTCCGGCTTAGCGAATGCAACGGTGCGCACATCAATGTTTATGTATTTATTAAACCGCCGTCCGCCCGATTCCACCATGGTGCGCCAGTTGATGAATGATTCGGAAATAAGCTTATAGGGAGGGATGGTGCTGACGGTGTTGTCAAAATTCATGACTTTCACTGTCGTCAGGGATATTTCCGTCACATTTCCGTCAGTTTTATACTCAGGCAGTGTTATACGGTCGCCTATCCTTAACATATCGTTGGCAGAAAGCTGGATCCCGGCCACAAGACCGAGAATGGCATCCTTGAATATCAGCATCAGGATCGCGGTGGCCGCTCCCAATCCGGTCAGCAAAGCCTTCGGTGAAGATCCGGTGATGACGGAAATGATCAGAATGATGGCAATGCAGTAAACGATAAGTATGACAATCTGAATGTACCCTTTAATGGATTTCCCCGCAGAATTAGGAAAGGTCTGGTATATGTCGTTCAGTCCCTTCATGAAGGAACTCACCACCATGGCCGAAACGATGATCATGTAAAGGGTCAGCAACACCTGGATGACGTTGCCGGTTTTTTCATATCCTGCAAGGACATATTCGGCTGAGTACCATAATACGATGGCCGGCGCAAGATGCGACAGACGATCGAACACCCTCTTCTCGAGCAGAATGTCATCCCAGACGGTTTTGGTTTTTGCCACCAGGCGGACAAGCACTATCTTGATGATCCACTTTACAAAAATATCCGACAGGTACGCGAGAAGGAGGATCACCAGGAATCCAATAACAATATTAAGGGTATTGGACTGCTGCGTGGACAATCCCCAGTTTTGGAATACCTCTTTGAGATCAAAAAAGAATTTCAGCTTATGGTTCATAACAGGATACCCTTTCTTTGTTTAAGCAAACAAAGATAATACTATCGCCTTAATGGTGAATACCCTTATTGCGTCTCAGTCCATCCCATACGATCATACCTCCGGGTGCCGCACCGTTCAAATTCTGCCCTTTAATTGGCATGCCAAATGTTGCACCTTTCCAACGCCGGCAAAAACAAGAAATCCTCCCCCACCCCTTTAAATCAGGTGCTGAGAGAGGATTACCGCATATTTCAGCAAGTCCGTTGCCTTATTTCTGCAGCTTCTTTCCTACGAAATAGGAGG
>JAGDMB010000358.1 GCA_017860375.1 Bacteroidota bacterium
TATCCACAAGCTTCTTTAAAACAGAACCATATTTTCCATCGCCAAAAATCCAAAGCCTTATTTTCTTATGATGCAAGCCTTTAAATGCCTGAATTACGGTTTGCAATCCTCGCTGAAAATCTATGCCCCCGGCATAAAATAAGGTGAAGTATTCCTTATCCGGTGTGAATTTATGCTGCGTAAAAGAAGTTAAATTTAAGGTGTTCGATACGACCGATATGCTTTCTGCCCTAATCCCGTTTTTAACAAGTCTTTCTTTTGCCTCATCAATAACAACAATAACGGAATCGGCCTGATCGCAAAGATTCTTTTCATACCGTTTCCATTGCTTGTAGGAGGAAAGCAGTTTCCCCAAAAAAGTATTCGCATGTGTTGCATTTTTCAAATAATCCGGCCAGTTCTCATGCAGATCCAGTATAAATTTTACTCCATATTGAACCTTGACCTCATATCCGATCTGTGCCAGGGGTAAATCGTGAACATGCACAGCATCAAAAGAATAACAGGATAAAATTTCTTTTACAAAATTCCTCCAGAAAAGAAAATAAAAAGGAAGTTTCAGACATGCCACGGAGGATTTATATATGAAAGTTGAAATTTTCCTGCGATGAATGATGCAATCGGATTTTTCTTCCAAAGGATCTCTTCCCTTCCTTGTATAGCATGCAACATGAACCTCATGACCCGCGTTATGCAGGGAAGCAATTTCATTTTCCACCCGGATATCCGGCGGAAATTCATGATCGAGAATCATTAATATCTTCATAAGCAGGAGCCGGCTTCGCCTTTATGAAAGGACGGGCTAAGATAAGAATATTTTTAGTCGGTCAGCCGCGATGGAACCTATTAAGATTCCAATACCATTTGGGTCAAAATTTTCATACCTTGCAGGGCAGAATTTGTTGTCTTTCAATGATCCTTTTTGTACAAACTATTAATTATCAACCGAATGAATTTCAATGATTTTCTAAAAAAGGCTTCCGTGCATATTGCCGCCGTATTTATTTTTTTCATTCTTGCTGCCGTATATATGGCTCCGGTTTTTTCAGGAAAACAACTTCATCAGGGAGATATCAGCAATTTCAAGGGGATGTCAAAGGAGATCGTTGATTTTCGTGAAAAATACGGAGAGGAGCCCCTGTGGACCAACAGTCAGTTTGGAGGCATGCCTGCCTACCAGATCTCGGTACTGTATAAACACAATATTCTGAAACCCATACACAAGGTATTTTCCTTGTTTGGTTTCGTTCCCGTGAGTTATATATTTTTATGCCTGCTGGGAGCGTATATTGCCTTCCTGATCTTGGGACTGAATCCATGGCTGAGCATTGCAGGTGCTATAGCCTATACCTTCTCCTCTTATTACTTTACCCTTCTTGAAGCCGGACATGTGGCCAAGGCACTGGCACTGGGCTATCTGCCTCCCATTGTCGCAGGCATCCATTTGTCTTTTCGCGGGAAAATACTTCAGGGAAGTATACTGACAGGCATTTTCCTGGGATTGCAGCTGCTGGTCAACCATTTCCAGATAACCTATTATACCCTGCTGATCGTCTTTGTTTATGGAATCTTTGAATTCTTTTATGCGGTCCGTGAAAAACGGCTGATGGAATTCCTGAAACCGATTCCTGCCCTTTTGGGTGTCTTAATACTGGCCATCGGCGTGAATTCCGGCAACTTCATGACTACATACGAATACAGCAAATACAGTACGCGGGGCGGATCGGAACTCAGGCAGGATAAAGGCCTCGATAAGTCATACATCACCGACTGGAGCTATGGCATTGATGAAACCCTTACCCTGCTGATACCCAATTTCAAAGGTGGAGCTTCCTACGGAATGTTTGGAGAAAAATCCGAAAGCTATGATCTGATCAAACAAAACCAGGGAGCAGCGAATGCCCGAAAGGCACTTCCTTCTCTGCCCTCATACTGGGGCAAACAGGCATTTACATCCGGCCCTTTTTATGTCGGGGCTGCTGTCTTCTTCCTGTTCATTTTCGGCTTGTTTATCGTCAAGGGAAGGATAAAATGGTGGCTACTTACTGTTTCTGTCCTGTCCGTTCTGATATCCTGGGGATACCATTTTCAATGGTTTAATGACCTGATGTACAATTACATGCCTGGATTTCAGAAATTCAGGGATGTTAAAATGATCCTTGTGGTGGCTGACTTTGCCTTTCCTTTTCTCGGCATACTTGCGGTAAATGAAGTTCTGACGGGAAATGTCAGCCGTAAGGAAGTGATGCGTTCCTTGAAAATTGCAACGATTGGCCTTTCGGGTTTCCTGCTGTTGATTATGTTGATGGCCGGATCTTTCAATTTCGAATCAACGGTGGATGAACAGTACCGGTCACAGGGGGCGGATGTAATAGTCGATGCCTTCCATAAAGATCGTCTTGCCCTGCTGCGGTCCGATGCTTTCCGGTCACTCGTATTTATTCTTATGACCGCTGTCCTGATCTATTTTGCCTACCTGAAGAAGATCAGGACCACCCAGGCCTTTTTGCTCCTGGGAGGGATTATTTTAGTGGATATGTGGACGGTGGACAAACGGTACCTGAATTCCGACAATTTTGTGCCGAAAAAACAATACCAGCGGCCATTTACCGCTTCAAACGCTGACGCTATTATATTGCAGGATAAAGATTTAAGCTACCGGGTTCTGAATTTTGCAGGTGTCAATCCGTTTAGCGATGCCAGTACTTCGTATTTCCATAAATCCATCGGAGGGTACCATGGTGCTAAAATGGCCCGTTACCAGGACTTGATCGAAAAGCAGATCTCTCCCGGTATCCAGAAAATTTATGCCGTATTCAATGCAAAACCGACACCGGAAGCCATCGACAGTGTGCTGGTCCGTTTGAATGTACTCAATATGTTGAATACCCGGTATATTATTTACAACCGTGAGGCCCCTCCTCTGGTTAATAACAGTGAACTTGGAAATGCATGGTTTGTCGGGGGCTATCGTTTGGTAGAAGGGGCAAATGAAGAAATAAATGCATTGTCAGGTTTTGATCCTTCCGAAGAAGCCATTATTGACAAGCATTTCGAAAAAGAACTATCAGGGTTGCTTTCCGGAAAAGATACCACGGCGCAGATTACCCTTACTGAATACCGTGCAAACTATCTGAAATACAGTGCCAGGTGCTCATCTGAACAACTTGCGGTATTTTCCGAGATATTCTATGACAAAGGATGGCAGGCCTATATAGATGGTAACCCCGTTGATCATTTCCGTGCGAATTATGTTCTTAGAGCTATGAGAGTGCCTGCCGGAGAGCATACTATTGAATACAAATTCCATCCCCGCAGTTATTATATGAGTGATAAAATCGCAATGGCCAGTTCGGCCCTTTTCTTATTGTTGTTTGCTTTTGCGGCATGGAAAGAATACGGAAAGATTCCGGTAAATGAAGGATTGGCTTTGTTATTTTTCTTGACTCCCTGACCTCGCCAAGACTTTTACCTCAGTTTAAGCTTCTGTAGCAAACGGATGGTGGGCGAAGTTGACTCTTGGTTAATGCCTCTGTATTCTTAATATCGATCCAGCCAGCGGAATCTTCTTGCGGTATCACCAAATTTCGCAGCGATGGTGATTTCATGCGATCCATAGGAATAACTCG
>JAGDMB010000067.1 GCA_017860375.1 Bacteroidota bacterium
GCTGGCCCACGGTACCCATCAGTTTGGTCTGTATAAATCCGGTTACCAGGGATACAATATACATGAAAAGCAATACAGCAGAGAATACCAGCACACCTTGATACTGTTTGGTAACCACATAGTGGTCGATGGCATAGCCTATCATTATCGGTCCAGCCAACGTTAGGACGGCAGAGATTATCATAGAGGCAAAGGCTATGACCAGCGTTCTTTTCTCTTCGACCATATATACAATAAGGGTCTTCAGTGCTGTCAATACAGATGGCTTTTTCTTCCCGTTGTTTTCCGGCGCCTGATAAAGATTATAATTCATAATGCCTGGTGGTTCGTTGTGAATTATAGATCTGAATGTATTCAGGACAGTCTGCAAGCAATTCCTTGTGTTTTCCCTGGGCTATTACCTCCCCTTCCATCAGAAGTACGATCCGGTCGAAATTTTTTATCGTGGAAATCTTCTGTGTTATTGAAATCAGGGTAAGGCCGGGATAGTTGCTGAAGATATTGCACATGATTTTCTGCTCGGTTTGTTTATCAACCCTTGCCGTGAAATCGTCCAGCAAAAGGATGCCCGGATTCATGGCCAACGCCCTGGCCAGCATGATGCGTTGTTTTTGTCCTCCCGACAGGCTTGTTCCTCTTTCTGATATTATGGTATCTTCCCTCATGGGCAGTGAATCAATAAAATCATGTAATTCGGCTGTTTCAACTGCCTTTTGAAAGGATTCATCGGTAACCTTATCGTTGAAAGCAATATTCTCCCGGATGCTCATATTAAAAATAATGCTATCCTGAAATACCAAGCCTATCTGTTTATAGAATGAATTTTTTTTATAGATACTTATATCCTCACCGTCAAATTCAATCGTACCGGAGCCAGCCTGGATCAACCCGGTAATCAGATAAAACAGCTGGGTCTTTCCGGCAGCGGTGGGGCCTAAAATGGCTGTCTGTGAACCGGGATCTATTGAAAAAGACACATTTCTTAAAACAGGCCTTTCATCATAGGACAGATGAATATTCCGGAGTTCGATTGCGCCCGTAAGTTTTTTTTCTTTCATACCGGTATCAAGCGGATCAGGAGCCTTTAAAACATCGTCGATACGTTCTCTGGATGCAGAAGCCTGAACAATAATATTGCTCATAAAACCAATGATCAGAATTGGAAAAACAAGCATGGCTACATAACTGTTGAATGCTGCAAAATCACCAAGTGACAGGTTTCCATTGATTACAAAATGCCCTCCAAGCGCAAGGATGGAGAGTGTTGCCAGATTAGCAACAAACGTTATTACCGGAATAAGCGTGGCAAATAAGGTAAGGACTGAGATTCCAATTTCCTTTGACTGGGTGCTGGCTGCAAGAAATTTGTTGTATTCCTCCTGTTGCGAATTGATTACGCGTATTATGGCAGATCCCAGAATGCTTTCATTGATAATCTTATTCAGCCAGTCAATTACCTCACGGCTTTTGGTAAACAATACCTTCACCTTTCCAAGGATAATGAAAAACGTTATGGCTATAAGCGGGATCATTGCGATGACCGTCAATGCCAGCTTCCAGTTTATGTTCAACAACAATATACTTGCCCCGATTATTATGATCAGGGAAGAAACGATAGAAGATACTGCCTGGGCGACAAACATCTTAACAGAATCTATGTCGGAAGTGAGGTTTGTCAGCAACTTTGAGGGATTTGCCTTAATAATGAACGAATAGGTCTGACCTGATATTTTATCAGAGAGTTTTTTGCGAAGGTCACGGGCAACTTTCTCCGATACATAAGTCTGCACAAGGCTTTGCAGATAAGAAAAAAAGAAAATTGCCAGGGAGGCTGTTATGAATTCAATAACAATGGAGTTGACTTCATAGTGTCCTCCATTAAAGGCATCGATACCTTTTGAAATAATTAGAGGAATAATGAGGTTGATACCGTTCCCCGCCAATGTGAGCAAAATCAATAAACCCACCAAAGACTTATAGGGCTTCAGGATACTGAGGATTGTCGGTTTGCGGGCACCATTGCCGGGTTGTATCTTTGCCATTTATCTGCATTGCAGAAAATTCTGCAGCCTTGTATTTAGGACAAACAAATATAACCGGTTTGGTTTACAGTCAGCCAGTGATACAAAGCGTAGGTGCCAAAAGTTTGGATCAGGAATTCACCTCGAAAAATTACGGTATGGGGCTGTTTCTTAAAAGGTCCGTGATACAGATCCGGTAAAAGCTTCTGAAATGGCCAACGAGGTTGTGAAATTGTCTTAATATGCGACCGGGAAATAGGATAATACTTCAAAATGGTTGCATTATTTTGTGGAATATAACAATCTGGCTTGTCAGTGTCCGGAAATTCCAGGGCCCGGTTTATCAGAAGGATTACTGCCATTTACCTCATGGTACATAAATCCTTCTTCGGTATGTTCCTTTGTATATTTGGAAAGCTTAATGTTTTTTGCTTCGTGACGATACAGCGGCGGAACAATTTGCAGAGCCTGGTTCTTGTTATCTACATTCACAACCATCCATGCTTTATGCTCACCGTCCTCACAACCCCAGTCGGCATTTGCAAGAAAGTGAGACCCTGATTCAAGAAAGACCTGAATGGCGTGCATGCAGGCAATCTTATCCACAGCGTGCGGAATTTCAATAAGATAGGCTGACATAGGCGTAAAATTTAAATAGTTAAAAAAACCTCCATTGTCGTTTTTAGGTTTCCGGTTGTTAACCATTAATGGAACAATTTTAGACCGATTTTGTTTATGGTTTTGTGGCGGAAAAAAAGTTTTTGAGAGGTTGAAAGCTTCAAAAAACAAAATCGAGTAGTCTTTTTACAAGTCCTGCCAGAATAAGCGCAAACAGAATCTCAAGCATACATATTGCCATTGCTTTCTTCCATCCGTATTCTTTCCACAGAACGGATATGGTAGCGACACAGGGGATATAAAACATACTGACTACCGCAAGGGTGATCATCTGCTGTGAACTGAGCACATCGGAAAAATGGGTCGTTCCCAGGTAGGCTGCCAGCATGACAAGGATCAGTTCTTTCCGCAGAATTCCAAAAATGAGCAGGATGCCGGTGATGGCAGGCAAACCAAGCCATGCAACTGTAACCGGACTTAAAAAGGAAGAAATGGCAGGCATCCATCCTGCCAGATTAATGGCATGAATGATTACCCCTGAAAGGATGACAATCGGAGCGGCAATAAAGATGAATTCCTTCAGTGCGTCCCATGTCTGGTAAAGGATCGTTTTTACCTGAGGGGTTCTATAATCAGGCATCGGCATAATAAGTTCCACCGGTTCGCCTTTCATCAATTTAGAAGACAGTTTACCGGCTAAAAAGATTATGATCATCGCAAAAAGATACAGACCCAACGCCCACAACAATCCCACATATTTTCCTACCAGCCCGAACACAATTACGGATACAGCTGAGCAAGGCACAAGGGTTACCAATACGGCAGTAATAAACCTTTCGCGCTTCGATTCCATGATCCGGCAGGACATACAGCCCGGGACATTGCAGCCGAGTCCGATGATAAATGAAATGCAGCCTTTCCCATGGATTCCCATTTTATGCATGAAATGATCCATCAGAAAAGAGATACGGGCCATATAACCCCAGCCCTCCAATACATACAACAGGATGTAGAAGGGTAAAATATAGGGCAGTGCAATCTGCACCAGGGCAAGAACGCTTTCAATTGCGGCCCATCCCAGAGAAGCAAAAAAAGTGGTTCCTACCGTATTATTCCATACGGCGTGCCAATCTTTAAACAGTGTGTCAAACCAGCCGGAAAGCCAGTTTCCAAAAGTGAACACCGTAAGAAACATGCCGCCCAGGATGGCTATCATGATGAGATAGCCTGTGAACCGATGCGTGGTTATGGCATCCAGTCTGTCGTTTAACGATATCTTTCTGCGTGCAATAAGGGTCACGGTTTCCCGGGAAATCCGATAGGCAAGATGGCTTCTTTCATCCGCAATAACAAGGGAAGAATCGTGTCCGTGAATTTCTTCCAGATGTTCGCAAAGCCGTTTTGCTTTTTCCGGAATTTCAGCTTTCTTTTCCCGCACCCGTTGTGTAATGTCCTTGTCCTTTTCAAGAAGCTTGATGGCAACCCATCTTGCCGGATAGGGCAAATCAATGCCCTGCAGCAAAACGGACAACTGACGGATGCAGTCTTCTATTTCTTTTCCATAAGGATGAATGCGGGGCTCCGCTTTTTCCTCTTTCAGCCCGATGACTTTATCCATTATTCCGGTCAATCCTGAACCTCGGGAAGCAACTGTGGGTATCACAGGTACATTGAGGATGTCCTGAAGTTTTTTGAAATCAATGGTTATCCCTTTCTTCTTTGCAAGGTCCATCATATTCAATGCCAGAACGATCGGGCATTCCAGCTCCAGGAGCTGAAGCGTAAAAATCAGGTTTCTTTCAAGATTGGTGGAATCAATAATGTTGATTACACAATCCGGTTGCTGATGGATAATGTATTCGCGGGATATCAATTCTTCTTCGGAATAGGTCGTAAGGGAATAAATGCCGGGCAAATCAAGCACATCAATGGTATGGTCGTTATAATAAAGGGTGCCTTCCAGTTTTTCAATGGTCTTTCCTGCCCAGTTGCCGATATGCTGATGCAGGCCTGTCAGATAATTAAAAACAGCAGATTTCCCTGTGTTTCCATGGCCTGCCAGTACAATATTGATCCTTTTTTCCTCTGTCATTTCAATTCCACCACAATCTTGGAGGCTAATCCACGGCCAATTACCAGTTTCGAACCGCAAATCGCGATTTGCACAGGACCAGAAAACCAGGCTTTTCTTAGTACCTCGATCTCCGTTCCGGGTGCCAATCCCAAATCCGCCAGCCTTTTTGCCGCTTTTTTACCACCGGCAACCGAAACAATGACGCCGGTCTGGCCATCCGCCAAATCCGTTAAAATTGTTTTGTCATTTTCGTCAGGCATCTTGTTAAATTTATACCGATATATGAACACATATTCAATTGTATTCGCAAAAAAATCATTTTTCTTCCACGTGTCGTAATCCTTCTGCAAAAAGATTATTGATATGGATATCATCCAGTGAATAGAAGGCTACCTTGCCCACTTTATTGTATTTTACCAGCTTCATATTTCGCAATGTCCGCAGCTGATGAGAAACAGCGGAATTCGAAGTGCCGATTATGGCGGCCATATCGTGCACGCACAATTCGTTTTCCTGGCAAAGGGCGTATATTATTTTTGCACGTGTGGGATCGCTCATCGCTTTAAATGTTTCCGCAAGCGAGTGAAAAAACCGATCGGTCTTCAACTTTTTCCTAACCGAAATAACCTTTTCTCTTTCGACGCAATGCAACTCAGCCAGATCTGAATTTCCTTTTTTCATTCAATAGTAAATATGAACAATTGTTCAATCGTCGTACAAAAGTAAATTAATTTCTGAGAAATCCACTCATTTTGTAAATTTTCATTATCCGCATTTACCGGGATAAAACTGATACAGGATCGCGTAGAAAATTGTACATTATTTTTTTGCAACCCTTTTATAAAACTGTTGCAGAGCCCTTTTTCTTTCCGGCGGAAGCTCATTTCCCTTTATGTCGTTAACAGCCCCGTCCAATTAATTCCGGCTGTAAATTTGCTAACATATTGATAATAAGGCTTTTAAATCTTTCAAATAAATTTTGGTACGGGTTTTGCATCGTGAATAGTGAAGAAATTGTTCTTCTAAAACACAAAGTCATGAAAAAGTTAATGTTCATATCGATCCTCGCACTCCTCCTTGCAGGAGGGAGCGCAATGAGGGCCCAGAGCATGCCGGATGAGTATCTCGGTTTGCCGGGCGACAATCTCAACCTTTATGCCGTGATGAAGCTGTTCCAGGAATCTGAGACCCTTGAAGGCTTTGAAAGGAATCTGAATGACGAGAATTCCAGGATCAATAACCTCGACCTGAACAGGGACAACATGGTGGACTATATAACCGTTTCCGATTATGTCGATGGAAATGTACATACTATTGTATTACGGACCGCACTTTCGCGCAACGAAAGTCAGGATGTGGCCGTATTCATCGTAGAAAAACTGAAAAACGGGGAAGTACGGATACAGCTGATCGGTGACGAGGCATTGTACGGAAGGAATTATATCATTGAACCGAATTACGCCGAAACAGCCAATCCGGGATACCTGGGCACCCGGTATTATGGGTCTGTTGTCACAACCTCTTACTATGACATCGCCGCCTGGCCGATGATGCAATTCATCTTCCATCCCGCTTATGTATTCTGGCACTCGGCATGGTACTGGGGTCACTACCCTTATTACTGGAATCCCTGGCACCCTTATTACTGGCACTATTATTACGGATATCATTCCAACTGGTACCCTCATTACTACCAGCATTATCACCATGGGCACGACCACTACTACGCCCATTACCATGACCATTATTACAACCACGTCCGCGCGCATTCACAGGCAGTTACTGCAGGCATACAGGAAGGAAGATACAGATCGACCTATTCGCGGCCCGAACAAAGGAAAGAAGGAGAAGCACTCTATGCACGCACAAATCCCGCACGGAATACCAGGACGCTGGCCAGCACCTCAACCGGTAACGGGGAGAGAAGAACATCGGTTCAGCCTGCACAGGGCACGAGAACTTTAGCCAACGGCAGGTCTACGACTACTGAAAGATCAACCACAGCGCGCCCTGGAGGCCAAAATGCAACCACCCAGAGGTCAACCTCCGCTTCCGGTAACCGGACGGCTGTAAGTCCCTCTGCAACTCCCCGCACAACTACAACCCAGAGGTCAACCTCCCCTTCGGGCAACAGGGCGGCTGTAAGTCCCTCTGCAACTCCTCGCACAACTACAACCCAGAGGTCAACCTCCGCTTCCGGTAACCGGACGGCTGTAAGCCACTCTTCAACCCAGCGCACAACAACCGGAAACAGTTCCTCCTCTTCGATATCCCAAAGGACTTCTTCAAGGCCTTCCACCTCCGTTCAGAGATCAGCGCCTGTAAAAAGTTCAGGATCAATATCATCGAGAACTGCCAGCCACAATAGCAGAAGCAGCAGCCAGATGAGCCGGTCGACCCCTTCCAATCATTCAGGGTCATCCGCTCATGGCACAGTCAGCCAAAGCAGCAGAAGCAGCAGCCAGGCGAGCCGGGCATCTTCATCTTCAAGCAGAAGCTCCAGTTCAAAGGTGTCGGGGACAAGCAACACACACCGCAGGTAAGTCTATGAAATGATAAGAAGAAACAGGTTGTAGACTGTCAATTTAAAGACCTTGTAAAATAAAATTTACAGGGTCTTTTTTTTCAGATCCTGCGTAATTCAAGCAAACCTTGACATTTGAATCCAAGGTAGCCATTCTTGCAGGATTCTAAATAAAGATTGTCCGAATGGCTGACGTTATTTATAACATGCTAATAATCACATAAATGAAATCAGTCAAATTTATTTGACTTGCGTTTATATATATTTTAATTTTGATATTACGTTATGATTCCCTTAATTTTTGCGAGTTAATTTGAGTAAGTTTCTCTGCCTGAAAATATAGTAAGAAAGGAGTACCGCTATGAAATTAAAGACAATGTTGATTATTAAGGCACTTGTGTGCCTTTGCCTTGGAATTCCAATATTGCTGGTCCCGGACTTCATCTATTCCATCTTTGGGGCTACTCTGGCAGCAGGAGGTGTTTTTGCAGCCAGAGAATATGGTGCGTCAATGATGGGTAACTTAATGCTCACCTGGTTTGCCAGAAACTCGCAGGAGTCAGAATCCAGATGGGCTATAGTCCTGGCATTATTTGTTTATGATGCCATTGGATTTATTGTTGCTATGATCGCCGTCCTGTCAGGTGCTGTAAATTCGCTTGGTTGGCTGATTGTAGTGCTCTACTTGTTCTTAGCATTAGGGTTCGGATATTTTCTCCTTCCCAGAAGAAAACCTTCCCCGGATAAGTAATATTGATAAGGGACAGGTAAGAGGATCTGTTCTTTTTTTGCGGCCTCATGAACCGGATATGGTGACCGACTGTACAACTATACGCATAGTTCAAATCATCTTAGGCCGTTTCAGGGTTTCACACTGGGTTCAATGATCTTTCCTTTTGTGCGTATTTTTCACTTCCGGAAGAGCTTGTGAACACCCAGGTAAATTATCGGAACTACAACGAAGGTAAGCAGCAATGAGCTGGAAAGCCCGCCAATGAGCGCCCATGCCATACCATTTTTCCATTCTGCCCCCGCACCCTTTGAAAGAGCAATCGGTAACATCCCGATAATCATGGCACAGGAGGTCATGATAACCGGCCTGAATCGAAGCTTCACCGATTTGATAACTGCATCTTTTGCGGATATCGATTGTTGCTGCAATTTATTGGCAAAATCAACCACCAGAATCGAGTTTTTCCCGATCAATCCGATTAGAATAATAAGTCCAAGAACGGTAAAAACACTGAGTGCTTCCCTGTTTATAGCCAGCGTCAGAAAGGCTCCGATGACGGCCAGCGGAATAGTTACCAATACCACTAACGGGTAGGAAAAGGAATTATACAAGGCTAACAGCACCAGATAAATCAGCAGGATAGAGATCGCAAAAGCCATTATTAAGGAAAGCAATCCATCGATGGTGCGTTTGGTCGCCCCACCCCAAATGATATGAATATCAGGAGAAAGGTCAAGCGCCTGAATTTTAGATTTCAAAATATTGCTCACGGTACCTGCCGGTCGACCCATAACCTGCGATTTTATGGTAATGGAAGGAGCACGGTTTATCCGTTCAATATTGCTGCTCACATAGGTTTCATTGATTTCAGAAAATTCCCGGAAAGGAATGCTGACGCCGGAATTATTGAGAACTGTGAGATTCTGAAGGTCGACAACTGAATTTCGGAAATTTTCCTTTAGAATGATCCGGATCGGCAAATCGGTATCTTCATTTTTAAATCGGAAATCTTCCATTCCGTTAATAGCGGTTCTTAATGTTAAACCGGCCTGCATAATATCGATATCCAGCAATTCCATGGCCTGGCGGTTTGGCGATACAGAAATAATCCTTTTGCCTTCGTCAATATTGCTTTGTAACTCAATGGCACCCGGTATGGACTCCAGCTCGGCATATACCTCTCTGGCAGCCTGCAGTACGGTATCTTTGCTGCTTCCCGTAAGGGTCACCTGAACGGCATCATCGTCGCGCAATCCAATCAGATTGATTTCAACCGGGTGAAAGCCGATGTTTTATAATCCCTCAGATTTTTGGGTTTTAGCTTTACATATATTTCAGACAAATATTGTGCATTTGAAATGATCCGGCCACTGCTTGTCAATCCCACGTTTGTATATACCGTTTCTACATCCCTGTAGCTTTTAAGAATGGCTTCAACCTGCCTTGCAACCCGGTTGGATTCCTGCAGTGTAGCATTTTGGTCGAGTTCGAGTTCCATGATAAATTCAGACCGATCCCCTCCTTTGGTAAATTCAATTCCGATAAAACCTGCCGGAATTAAATAAATACTTCCCGCAAACAACAAAAAGACACAAGCCAACACAAGTTTGGCATGACGAAATGACCAGGACAGGAACCTTGTGATTGCAGTTATTGTTGCATCTATCGCTTCTTCAACCCAGGAACCCAATCTGAAAATCAGGCTGTGATGGGATCGTTTTGCACCGCCGAACCGGGATGCCAGAAAAGGTACCAGTGTAAAAGATACAAGCAAACTCATTAAAGTAGAGGTAACCACCACCACTGAAAAGGGCCGCAACATATCGGCCACCATGCCCTGTGCCATGATTATGGGGACAAATACGATTACATCAATCAGGGTGATGGATATTGCCGTAAACCCGATTTCCATGCGCCCTTCGTAGGCTGCCTGCCGGGGCGATTTTCCCATTTTTTTATGGCGGCTTATATTCTCGAGAATAACAATAGAATCGTCGACCAATATTCCAATAGATAATGACAAGCCAAGCAGTGTAAGTAAATTAAGGGTATAACCGGCAAAGTACATTACAATAAAAGTGGCCAAAATGGAAGTGGGTATAGAAACAAAAACAATTAATGCATTCCGGATGTTGTGTAAAAAAACAAGCATTACCAGCGAAACCAGGATAATTGCCAGAACCAGGTCGAGGCCAACGGAGCGTGCAGCGGCTTTTGTAAAATCAGAGTTGTCCTGTATAAATTCAAAAGTCAGGTTTTCTTTTCTGTACGCCTTTTCCAGATTCATCAACTCAGCGATTACCTGATCACTTATTTCAACTGCATTCGCACCGCTTTGCTTTTTGATGCTCAGCCCAATTGCCGGTCGCCCGTCAAGCCTTGAATAAACCTGGACCGGTTTTTGCGTTTCAAATACCTCTGCTACATCTTTTATTTTTACGGTAACCCCAAATTCAGTATTTTTAAATACGACCAGATTTTGTATATCCCCGATCGTTTTAAAACGTCCTTTCATTTCAACCGGTATGTCTAAATCAAGGGATTCCACACTGCCTGCCGGAACATTTTTGTTGGCCTGGCCAACTGCTTTTAACACCTGCAACAAACTTACATTGTAAAGTCTCAGTCGATCCGCATCCACACTTATCATCACTTCCTCATCCATGCCACCCGTGATTTCAACATCGGCCACTCCGTTAATTTGCGAAATAGCAGGGATAACAGTCTTTTTACAGAACCTGGTTAATTTCAAAATTCCAATATCAGAGAAAGCGGCCAAACGAATGATCGGTAAATCATTAAAATCGAACCGGCTCAGTACAGGCGGACGTGCATCGGCCGGCAAATTCGCCGCAGCGGAGAGCATTTTACGGGATGCGTTTTGCAATACTTCATCTGCCTTGGCACTCGCTTTTAATTCGAGTTTTACCAATGAAAAATTATCCCGTGAACTGGATGTGATGTTTTCAATACCTTCAAGAGAGGCCAAGGCATCTTCCAGAGGAATGGTCACTTCCTGTTCCACTTCTTTGGGCGAAGCTCCCGGATATATTGTTACTACAGTAATTACGGGTGGATTAAACTGAGGGACCAGTTCGTAGCTTAATGAATAAAAACAATAAATTCCCGAAAGGACAATCAGGATATAAAATACCGCAAGCAAAGTAGGGCGTTGTATAGAAAGGTGGGTGATGTTCATTTTTAATCCGAATACATAAATTACGTAAATACAACCGTAAGGATCAGGGATCGTTTTTACTTCAGCACTTTCACCCGATCTCCGGTTTTTAGCAGAAAGTTCCCTTCCACTACAATCTTTGAATGGTCGAGTTCGTTATCGACCAATGAAATGCGATTATCATCAAAATCAAGGTATGCAACAGGAGTAAATTCAACTGTATTATCCGGCTGCACCACAAAAAGTCCCATTTCACCATTTTTGTTTGTAAGAGCCCTCCGGGGCACTAAAAGTCTTGGTTCGCCCGGAATTTCAATCCGAATATTGACAATACTGCCTGGCTTTGGTGATTTTCTTTCACCGGGAGCCAATGCAAACAGGGTGGCAATGCCACCAAATTTTCCTGCTTTTTCGCCGATTTCAGTCAATTGAATTCGATAGTTATCTCCATGTCCAAATTCAGTGGACAGGATGGCATGCAATCCCACATGCAAATAAACAGCCTGTTCGGGATTAATTTTTGCTTCAATTTTAACGGAATTCCCTCCGATGATTTCGCAAACAGGAGTTCCCAATCCTGTTGCAAAACCTCTTGAAACAAAGAGTTGATTAACAGTACCCGCTACCGGCGCTTTAATGATATAATCATTCAACCGCTGCTCAAGGCTGTTCATTTTTGTCTGGGCTCCTTCCAGTTGCAGCCTGAGTTGCTCTAACTGTTGTTGTGTAACAGCATCTACTCCGGCAAGGCTGGCATACCGATTATAATCTTTCTGAATTTGCTCAAACGCTTTTTTGGCCATTTCAAATTCCTGCCGGGCATAGAAATCGTCAATTTGAACGATCCTGTCTCCCTTTTCAACCGCTTCCCCTATTTTTACAAAAACCTGCTTTATTTCCCCCGGAGTTTGTGAAACCACCAACACCTCGTCAGCCGATTTTACCTTTCCTACCGTTTCTATTGTATAAAGGGTGGAATCGGGCTCTACTTGAAAAATACTTACCGGAACGGAGTCAATCACTCTTTTCGCTTTGTCCACTTCAAATTGAGCCTCCTTTTTGTTTTTCATCAGCACTGCTATAAGCATTACGATGAGCAACAACAAAATTGTGAATCGAAATATATTTTTCATAGGTTTCATTTTTTCATAAGGAAGTCCATTATTCAAAAAGGGTCAAAATCTGATTACTGTATTTCAAATAATCCAATTCGGCTAATTTCATGTCAAAGGACATTTCCGTTAATTTAACCTGTGCCTCCAGCAATCCGGATTGAGCATCGAGCAGGTCTTTCAACGACAAAATTCCCTGTTCAAATTGTCTGTTTGCCTTTTCAAGATACCGTTTTTTTAATTGTGTAATCTCCTGCTGATGAAAAAACCGGGCTGTTTTAAATTCAAGTTCCTTTTTTGAATTGGAATACTGCAGTTGAAAACCTTCCTTAAGTTTTTGCTTCTGAAGATCAAGCATGTGCTTGCCGATCTCCAGTTCCTGAATCTTGTTTTTCTTCTCTGCCCCATGGTATATCGGGATATCCAGTTTCAGCCCGAGGGTACTGATGTTGTTGCCATAGGCCTGACTTGAAAAGAAGCCTAAATCCTGACTTTGGGAGCTCCATAACAGATTAGCCTTAAAATCAAGGGTAGGCAAATATTCAGATTGAACCAGTTTTTGAGACAAATCATTGATGGTTTGAGCCTGGTTCAGGAGTTTCATTTGTATGCTTCCCTCCGTATCATAGGAATCCGAAGACCATTTCAAACCAGGCACATCATCCATTGGTGCACAAGCAATCACTAATGAATCGGGCAAACCGGCCAAAATTCTCAAATAATCTGATTTTCGCTGTATTCCCGAGATCAATTCACTTTTTGCCATCCACAATTCGGCATTCTTTAATTCGAGATCCAGT